>JAEYVZ010000062.1 GCA_023431405.1 Actinomycetes bacterium | reverse complement strand
GCCGCAGAGGCGCACCCCGCTCTGCGTTCCTAGCGCCCCACAGTTGTCGGGGACACCCCCTGCACACAGGCCGAGCGCCGGTCTAGCCTCGACTGCATGAACGAGTCGAACCCTTCCGCCCCGGATGCGCCGGTGCCCTCGGGGCAGCTTCCCGCGGAGCCGACGTCGCCCGACGCCGCGCCCCGCCGCGTCGGCGATCGCGACACCCGCTTCTTCGGACAGCCGTGGGCTCTGGCGCATGTCTTCGGCGTCGAGATGTGGGAGCGCTTCAGCTTCTACGGCATGCAGGGCATCCTCCTCATCTACCTGTACTACTCGGCCACCGACGGAGGGCTCGGACTCGAGGAGAGCGTCGCGGCGGGCATCGTCGGGGCGTACGGCGGTGCCGTGTACCTCTCGACGATCCTCGGGGCATGGGTCGCCGACCGCATCGCCGGCGCCGAGCGCGTGCTGTTCGGCAGCGCGATCGTCATCATGTGCGGCCATATCGCGCTCGCTCTGATTCCCGGATTCCTCGGGGTCGGCATCGGCCTGGTGCTCGTCGCGATCGGCTCCGGAGGGCTGAAGGCCACGGCCACGAGCGTCGTCGGCACCCTGTACACCGCCGACGACACACGACGGGATGCCGGCTTCTCCCTCTTCTACCTGGGCATCAACCTCGGCGCCTTCTTCGGGCCGCTGCTCACGGGGCTCCTGCAGAGCGAGATCGGCTTCCACTGGGGCTTCGGCCTGGCCGCGGTCGGCATGGCCGCCGGGCTCCTGCAGTACTCCTTCGGCCGCAAGGCACTGCCCACCGAAGCGAGCGAGGTGCCCAACCCGCTGCCACGCAGCCGCTACCCGCTCATGATCGGCGTCGCGATCGCCGGGATCGTCGTCATCGTGGCGCTGGTGCTGCTGGGGGTCATCCGGGCCGACAACCTGGCGCTCATCGTCATCATCGCCGTCATCGCCGCCGCCATCGCCTACTTCACCGTCATCCTCACCAGCGGCCGCATCACCGCGACCGAACGCAGCCGCGTCTGGGGGTTCCTTCCCCTGTTCCTCACCTCGGTGGCGTTCTGGTCGCTGTATCAGCAGCAGTTCACCGTGCTGACGGTCTACTCCGATCAGAGGCTCGACCGCTCGCTGTTCGGCTGGACGATGCCCGTGCCGTGGGTGCAGTCGATCAACCCGGTGTTCATCATCGTGCTGTCGGGCGTCTTCGCCTGGGTATGGACGAAGCTCGGTACCCGCCAGCCGTCGACGCCCGTGAAGTTCGGGCTCGCGGCGATCATCATGGGTGCGGCGTTCCTGCTCTTCCTGCCCTTCGCCGGCGGCGGCCCGAACTCGACACCGCTGCTGGCGATCGTCGGCATCCTGCTCGTCTTCACCGTCGCCGAGCTGCTGCTGTCTCCGGTGGGGCTGTCGGTGACCACGAAGCTCGCACCCGAAGCGTTCCACACGCAGATGGTGGCGCTGTTCTTCCTGTCGGTGTCGCTCGGCACCGCGCTGGCAGGCCAGCTCGCCACCTTCTACGATCCCGACAACGAGGTGCCGTACTTCTCCATCCTCGGCCTCATCGCCATCGGGGTCGGCGTCGCGCTGCTCGTCGCGGTCAAACCGGTGCTGCGCCTCATGCAGGGCGTGCGCTAGACGAGCGTCTGCACGGGAGACGATCCACCGATTCACGCCTTCGGGAGGAACACGGCAGAATCGATGCATGCCTCCCGTGCACGACCCGCACCTGCTTCCCGCCCACGCCTGCCTCATCGTCCATGGCAAGGACACCCCGGGAATCATCGCCGCCGTCTCGGCGATGATCACCCGCATCGGCGGGAACATCGTCGCCTTCGACCAGTACTCCGACGACCCTCGCGGCGGCGCATACTTCCAGCGCGTGGTGTTCCACCGGCCCGACTTCGCCGCCGACCGCCCCCGGATCGAGGCGGAGGTCGCCGAGACGCTGGCGCCGTTCGAGCTGGAGTGGTCGCTCACCGACCAGTCGGTGCCCAAGCGCATGGCGATCCTCGCCTCGAAGCAGGACCACTGCCTCCTCGACCTCCTGTGGCGTCACCGCCGCGGCGACCTCCCGGTCACGATCCCGATGGTGATCTCGAACCACACGACGACCGCCGAAGACGTCCGCAGCTTCGGCGTGCCGTTCTTCCACGTGCCGTCGGTTCCCGGGCCCGACAAGTCGGCCTCGGAGGCGGAGATCCTGAAGCTCCTCGTCGGCAACGTCGACTTCGTGGTGCTCGCCCGGTACATGCAGATCCTCTCCCCGGAGTTCCTGGAGACGCTCGGCGTTCCGGTCATCAACATCCACCACTCGTTCCTTCCGGCCTTCATCGGCGCCGAGCCGTACAAGAAGGCGAAGGAGCGCGGCGTGAAGCTCATCGGGGCGACCAGCCACTACGTCACGAGCGACCTCGATGAGGGCCCGATCATCGAGCAGGACACGATCCGTGTCACGCACGCCGAGTCTGTGTCGGATCTCGCCCGGCGCGGCGCCGACGTCGAGCGACAGGTGCTCTCGCGGGCGGTGCTGTGGCACGCGCACGATCGCATCATCCGGCACGGCAACCACACGATCGTCTTCTGACGTCTGAGCGCGGGTGCGCGCCCGCTCAGTGGATGTACTCCATGAGCTCGACGCCCAGCGTGCGGAAGGCGTCGTGCGCCCGCAGCCGGTGACCGATCGACAGGTCGTCGAAGCACACCGTCAGCGCGTACGCGACGCCCGCCCGCGGTCCCGCGAGCACACCTGCCTCGGCACGGACCCCGTCGGCCCGCCCCGTCTTGTTGACGAAGAGGAGCTGGTGCCGGTCGTCGTCGTGCGCGAAGGGATCGAGGCCGGTGGCGGATGCCACGAGCGACAGGTCGTGCCCGAGGCTCAACCACTCAGACACCTGCGCGCTCACCGCCGGCGACACGACGCGGGAGTTCACGAGCGCGGCGAACAGCCTCGACAGCTCCTCCGTCGAGGCGAGCGCCACGTGGGGGGCGTCGTCGAGCCCGCGACGATCGCGGAAACCGTCGAGGAGGGCGGTGCGCACGAAGCCCATCTGATCGATCCGTCGGCGTACGGCATCCAGACCCACGCGAGCGAGGAGCGCGTTGGTGGCGGTGGCGTCACCGGTGGCGGCGGCCAGCAGCGCGAGATCGAGCACGGGGAAGGCCGGCGCTTTGAGGTGGCGCCACAGACCGCCGACCTCGACCGGGTCGACCGAGGAGCGGTCGATGATCTCCAGCGGATCGAGGGCGCCGGTCTCCAGCTGCGCCGCCGTCTCGATGAGCAGAGGCACGATCCCGATCCCCCCGACGGGGAGGGTGAGGTGGGCATCGCCCGCGAGCACCTCGGTGTCGCGATCGAGATCGACCACGTGCACCGACACCTGCGCCCCGGATGCCGCGAGCGCGTCGAGGGCTTTGAGACTCGCCGTGAACGAGCGCCGTGCGTCGCCCGAGCGTCGGGGCCGGGCAGACGAGCGCAGGCCCTTCGGCACTCCGTTGCGACGCAGGCCTCCGCGCGAGGCGACGGCTGCCTCCGATTCGTGGGACTCGGGCGCGTCCACGATCTTCTCTCCGTTTCTCAGGATGGGGCGTGCTGAGGGCTTTCGGCTCTCACCAGATGGTGACCCGCTTCTCCGGCTCGAGCCAGAGCTGGTCGCCCTCGCTCACGTCGAATGCGGAGTAGAACTCGTCGACGTTGCGCACGATCTGATTGCACCGGAACTCATTCGGCGCGTGCGGGTCGATCGTGAGCAGGCGGATGGTCTCGGCATCGCGGCCCTTCTGCTGCCAGATCTGCGCCCAGCTCAGGAGAAGACGCTGGATGCCTGTCAGCCCGTCGATCACGGGGCCGTCGGGGTCGTCGCCTGCCGCGGCGTTGTGGAGGCGGTAGGCCTTGATGGCGATGCCGAGCCCACCGAGATCGCCGATGTTCTCGCCGATCGTGAGGGCGCCGTTGACGGTGTGCTCGTCGGCGAGCCCCTGCGGGACCAGGGCGTTGTACTGGTCGATCAGCACCGCGGTGCGCGCCTGGAAGGCCGCGCGGTCGTCGTCGGTCCACCAGTCGTGCAGGGCGCCGGTGCCGTCGAAGGCACTTCCCTGATCGTCGAAGCCGTGGCCGATCTCATGACCGATGACCGCACCGATGCCGCCGTAGTTCGCGGCGGCGTCACGGTCGAGCTCGAAGAACGGATACTGCAGGATCGCCGCCGGGAACACGATCTCGTTCATGAGCGGGTTGTAGTAGGCGTTGACGGTCTGCGGTGTCATGTACCACTCGTCGCGGTCGATCGGAGCTCCGAGCTTCGCGAGCTGCCGCTCGTGCTCCCACTCGTTCGTGCGGCGGACGTTGCCGATCAGATCGGTCGCGTCGACCTCCAGAGCGGAGTAGTCCTTCCACTTCACGGGATAGCCGACCTTCGGCGTGAACGCGGCGAGCTTCTCGAGGGCGCGCCCGCGCGTGGCATCCGTCATCCAGTCGAGCTGGGAGATCGACTGGCGGTACGCCTCGATGAGGTTGGCGACGAGCTCGTCCATCGCCTCCTTCGCCGCGGGCGGGAAGTGACGCTCGACGTACACCTTTCCGACGGCCTCCCCCATCGCCGCCTCCACGAAGCCGACACCGCGCTTCCAGCGCTCGCGATTGACCGGGACCCCGGTGAGCTCGGTGCCGTAGAAGGCGAAGTTCGCGTCGACGAAGTCGCTCGACAGGAACGGTGCCGACGCGCGCACCACGTGCAGACGCAGCCACGCCTTCCAGTCGTCGACGCGATCGGCGACCAGCAGCGAGCCGAGACCCTCGAGGAAGCTCGGCTGGTTGACGTTGATCTCGGCGAACCCGTCTTCGTGACCGGATGCCACCGCTTCGCGCCACGGCGCGAGGTCGACCCCGACCAGTGCGACGGTGTCGTCCCACGACATCAGGTTGTATGTGGCGACCGCGTCACGGGTGCGCACGTTGTCCCAGTGGTGGGCGGCGAGCTCCGTCTCGAGGGCGAGCACCCGGTCGGCCTCGGCATCGGCATCGGGCACGCCCGCCAGCCCCAGGACGGTGGACGCATAGGAGCGGAAGGCGGTACGCGTCTTGTCGAAGTTGTCGAGACGGTAGTAGCTCTCGTCGGGAAGCGACAGCCCGCCCTGCACGAAGAAGACCACGTACCGTTCGGGGTTTCCCGGGTCGGGCTCGATGTACGTGCCGATCATGCCGCCGACGCCCTCACGCTCGAGCTCGCCGGCGACCCGCAGAAGCGAGGGGATGTCATCGATCGCGTCGACCCGGGCGAGCTGGTCGCCCAGCGGGGCGGCGCCGAGCGCGTCGATGCGCGCGGTGTCCATGAAGCTCGAGTACAGGTCGCCGATCTTGCGCGCCTCCGTGCCCTCCGGCGCCGACTGCGACTCCTCGATGATCGCGTGCACGTCTTTCTCGGCCTGCTCGGCGATGAGGTGGAACGAGCCCCAGCGCGCCTTGTCGTCGGGGATCTCGGTGCGGGCCAGCCACGCGCCGTTGACGTGGCGGAAGAGATCGTCCTGGGGACGGATGTCGGAGCTGAGCTCGGAGAGCTCGATGCCGGAGCGGAGGGAGGTCTCGGTCATGGCATCCACAATAGGTGCCTGCGCCGACCCCGCGCGCGGCGCAGCGGCATCCTCACGACCCGCCGTCGGCCGCCGGCCCTAGGCTCGTGGCATGCCCGCGCCGCACCTCCCACTCAACCGCGAGATCCTGCGTCTCGCGGTGCCGGCGCTGGGCGCCCTGGTCGCGGAGCCGATGTTCCTCATCGTCGATGCGGCACTGGTCGGGCACCTCGGCGTCGTGCCGCTGGCGGGGCTCGGCATCGCCTCCGCCGTACTGCAGACGATCGTCGGCCTCATGGTCTTCCTCGCCTACTCCACCACTCCCGCCGTGGCCCGGCGCTTCGGGGCCGGCGACCATGCGAGCGCCGTGCGTGCCGGCATCGACGGCCTGTGGCTCGCCCTCGGACTCGGAGCACTCCTGGCCGTCGCGGGGTCGGTGCTCACGGTCCCCCTCGTCGCCCTGTTCGGTGCGCCCGCCGACGTCGCCGAACAGGCGGTCATCTACCTGCAGCTGTCGATGTGGGGCCTGCCCGCCATGCTCATCGTCTTCGCCGCCACCGGGCTGCTCCGCGGCATGCAGGACACGGTCACCCCGCTGTGGATCGCAGGGCTCGGATTCACTGCCAACGCCCTCCTCAACTGGCTCTTCATCTACGGGTTCGGATGGGGGATCGCCGGATCGGCGGCCGGCACGGTCGCCGCCCAGTGGGGCATGGTCGGCGCCTACGCCTACGTCGTCGGCAGGCTGGCGCGGCGGCACGCGGCATCCGTCCTCCCCCAGCGCGACGGCGTGCGCGGTTCGGCGCGATCGGGAGGCTGGCTGTTCCTTCGCACCGTGTCGCTCCGCCTCGCACTTCTCGCCACCGTCGGGGTCGCCACCGGCCTCGGGACGGAGGAACTCGCCGGCTGGCAGGTCGCCTTCACGATCTTCTCGACCGCCGCGTTCGCCCTCGATGCGCTGGCGATCGCCGCCCAGGCGCTCATCGGCCGCGGTCTCGGCGCCGGCGACGAGGCGTTCGTGCGCAAGGTGCTCGCGCGCACGGTCGCGTGGGGCGTGTGGTTCGGCGTGCTCGTGGGTGTGCTGATCGCCGCGGCATCCGGCGTCATCGGGCTGGTCTTCACGGGAGACGCCCGACTGGCCGCCCTCATCCAGCCCGCGCTGCTCGTGCTGGCGATCGCGCAGCCGCTGTGCGGAGCCGTCTTCGTGCTCGACGGCGTGCTCATGGGCGCCGGTGACGCACGCTACCTCGCCGTCGCGGGCGGGCTCAACCTCGTGCCGTACGCACCCGCGCTGCTGCTCGTCGCGCTCCTGGCCCCACCCGGTGCCGCCGGACTCGCGTGGCTGGCCGTGAGCTTCTTCGGGGTCTACATGCTCGCGCGACTGGCGACCCTGGGATGGCGCGTGCGGCGACCGCACTGGCTGCAGGTGAGCGTCTGAAGCCCGTCGAGGCCGTGAGCCGCTAGGCCCAGCGGCGGCACCACTCGTACATGACGACGGCCGCCGCGGCGCTCGCGTTGATCGACCGCGTCGACCCGTACTGCGTGATCTCCACGACCGATGACGCCGCCGCGATCGCCTCTTCCGACAGCCCCGGCCCCTCCTGCCCGAACAGCAGCACGCACCGCTCGGGCAGCTCGGCCCGATCGACCGGGACGGAGCCGTCGACATTGTCGACCGCCACCACCGGGATGCCTTCGGCGTCGGCCCAGGCGGCGAAAGCCGCCACGTCGTCGTGATGGCGTACGTGCTGGTATCGGTCGGTGACCATGGCGCCGCGGCGGTTCCACCGGCGTTTGCCGATGATGTGCACCTCCGCCGCACCGAACGCGTTGGCGCTGCGGACGATCGACCCGATGTTCATGTCGTGCTGCCAGTTCTCGATGGCGACGTGGAACGGATGACGACGCTCGTCGAGGTCGGCGACGATCGCTGCCATCGTCCAGTACCGGTAACGGTCGATGACGTTGCGTCGGTCTCCTTCCGCAAGGAGCGCGCGATCGAACCGCGGGTCGTCGGGCCACGCCTCCGGGCCGCCGGGCCACGGACCGACGCCGACGTGAAGCTGCGGCTCAGTCTCGGGCTCGGGCTCCGTCTCGGGCTGCGGCTCGGGCGCGGTCGGCTCGGCGGTCGGTTCGGTCACCGGTCAAGGCTAGCGGCGCCGTTCGAACGGCCTGTTTTTCGGTCCACCGAAAAAACCTGCGCTAGAGTTTTCGGCATGCCGAAATCTGTCGCCGTCGACACCGCTGCACGACCCTCCCCCCGGCGCCGACGCGCCGCGGGCCGCGGACGCGCCCGCGTCGCCTGGCTGCTGGGGCCGGCGCTGGTGGCCGGCGTCGCCTACCTCGACCCCGGCAACGTCGCGAGCAACATGACGGCGGGCGCACGGTACGGCTACCTCCTGGTGTGGGTGGTCGTGCTGGGCAACGTCATGGCGTGGCTCATCCAGTACCTCTCGGCCAAGCTCGGCGTGGTCACCGGCCGGAGCCTCGCGGAGACCCTCGGCGAGCGCATCCGCAGCAGGTGGGGGCGACGTGCCTACTGGCTGCAGGCGGAGCTCGTGGCGATGGCCACCGACATCGCCGAGGTGCTCGGCGGAGCGGTGGCGCTCTGGCTGCTGTTCGGCGTCCCGCTCCTGTGGGGCGGTGTCGTCACCGGCGCGATCTCCATCGCCCTCCTCCTCGTACAGCAGCGCCGAGGCGCGAGGCCGTTCGAGTTCGTCGTCATGGGGCTCATGCTCGTGATCGCCTTCGGATTCACGTACGGCGTCTTCGCCGCTCCGCCGGATGCCGCAGGCGTCGTGTCCGGCCTCGTTCCCCGATTCGAGGGCGTCGACTCGCTGCTGCTGGCGGCGTCGATCCTCGGCGCGACGATCATGCCGCACGCCATCTACGCCCACAGCGCCCTCGCGCGCGACCGTTTCGTGTCGCCGTCGGCTCGCGCCGCCGATCAGAACATCGCGACCCCGCGCCTGCTGCGCGCCACGCGGTGGGATGTCACGATCGCGCTCGCGATCGCCGGCACCGTGAACCTCGCGATCCTGCTGCTGGCAGCGGCGGCGCTGTCGGGAGTCCCCGGCACCGACAGCCTGGAGGGGGCGTATGCGGCCCTCCGCGACACGATCGGCCCGACCGTCGCCGGCCTGTTCGCCGTGGGCCTGCTGGCGAGCGGACTGGCCAGCACCGCGGTGGGGGCGTACGCAGGTGCGGAGATCATGCAGGGGCTCCTGCGAGTGCGCATCCCGATGCTCGTCCGTCGCCTGATCACCCTCGTGCCGGCGCTTGCGATCCTCGCGATCGGCGTCGACCCGACCCTCGCGCTCGTGCTGAGCCAGGTGGTGCTCAGTTTCGGCATCCCGTTCGCTCTCGTGCCGCTGGTGGCGCTCACCGCGCGACGGGACGTGCTGGGCGCCTACCGCAACCGCATGCTCACGACCGTCGCCGGGGTGATCGCCTCGCTCTTCCTGATCGCCCTGAACGTCGTTCTTCTGTGGCTGGTGCTCACGGGCGGATAGCCTGGAGCGTGCCCTCTGTCGCGATCGATGACTATCTGAAGACGATCTACCACCACACGGAGTGGCAGACCGTCCGCATGACGCCGTCGCAGCTGGCCGCCGAACTCGGACTCGCGCCGTCGACGGTGACCGAGATGGTGCAGAAGCTCGCGGCGCAGGGGCTCGTTTCGCATCGCCCGTACGGTCCGGTGTCGCTGACGCCGGAGGGCGAGCGGCGTGCGGCCGCGATCGTGCGCCGCCACCGGCTCATCGAGACGTGGCTCGTACGCGAGTTCGGCTACTCCTGGGACGAGGTGCACGATGAGGCGGAGGTGCTCGAGCACACGATCAGCGATCGGCTCCTCGCGGGCATCTCGGCACGCCTGGGCCACCCCCGCTTCGATCCTCACGGCGACGCGATCCCCGACGAGGACGGGCACGTCGAACGGGTGCCCTTCGTGCGTCTCGACGAGGCGCACCTCGGTCACACGGGCAGCGTGCTGCGCGTGAGCGACAGAGATGCCGGTCTCTTGCGCGCGCTGGAGGCCGCCGGCATCGCGGTCGGCCACACGGTCACGGCGACCGGGCGCGAAGCGGTGCGGGTCGACGGCGGCGAGACGATCGAGCTGCCCCGCGGCGCTGCGGCCCTCGTCTGGCTCACCGCCTGAGGCCGGGGCGAGCTCGGCGCACGAGCGGATGCCGGTCAGATCACGAGCGGACGCCGGTCAGAAGAAGAGGAGCCCCGCGCCGTAGCTGACCGCCATCGTTCCCAGACCCACCACGAGGGTGCGGGTCAGCACCCGGCCGAGCCGGAGCCGGCCCACACGGGCGGCCAGCATCGAGGTGACCACCAGCGAGATCACGACCGCCGCGACGATCGCCGTCGTCTCAATCGTCACCGGGACGAGCCAGGTGATGAGGAGGGGGATGCCGGCCCCCACCATGAAGGCGATCGCCGCCGAGACCCCCGTCCACACGGGCGCCGCGGCGGTGAGGATCTCGTCGATCCCGTACTCCGCTTCCAGCTGCGCCGCGAGCGCATCGTGCTCCGTGAGCTCCTCCGCCACGATGCGGGCGGTCGCCGGGCTGAGGCCGCGCGCTTCCCAGTGCGCGGCGAGTTCGACGATCTCGCCGCTCAGGTCGCGCTCGAGCTCGGCGCGCTCTTCTTCCGCAGCACGCAGCTGGGCGTCGCGCTCACCGGCCGCTTCCGCCCACTTGGCGCCCCCGATCGACAGCCCGCCGGCGATGGTGGCGGCCGTCGCGGCCAGCAGCAGGACCCGGTCGTCGGCTCCCGCACCTCCGAAGCCCTGGAGGAGACCGGCGGTGGCGATGATCCCGTCGTTCGCGTCGATGGTCCAACCGCGCAGCGAGTCCCCGTCGGCGACGGCCCCCTTCAGCCGCTGCCAGAGACGGGGACGGTGCGTCTCGCTCCCGCTCACCGGCGGCGCGCCCTGCTCGCCTTGAGGTACGGCCATTCGTTGCCCGTCGCGTGCTCGCAGTAGTTCCACAACCGTGCCGCCAACTCGGGGTCACGCGTCACCTTCGCCGGCCGGACGATCTTGGGACCGCCCCGCACACCGCCGGCCGGCCCCCAGAACTGTCCGCCTTCGGCATCCGGTGAGGTCAGCGCGTGCACGAGCACTCGTGCCCCCTCCTCCTTCGACTGCGCGAAGGGCGCCTGGAGGTTGTCGACGAACCGCTTGCGCCTGCCGGGCTCGTTGATGCCGGGGATGCCACGGGTGCGGCCGCTGATCGCGTAGCCGGGGTGGGCGACGATGCTCGCGATCGGCACGTGCGCGGCGCGCAGCCGGCGATCGGCTTCGAGCCCGAGGGCGGTCGTCGCGATCTTCGACTGCACGTAGGCGCGCCAGGGCGTGTAGTCGTTCTCGAGCTCGGGATCGATGAGGTCGACGGGGGTGAGCGAGGTGGACAGCGACCCCACCCACACCATGCGGCCCCGGCCGGCGGCGAGCGAGAGCAGCAGCTCACCGGCGAGGGCGTAGTGCCCGAGCGCGTTGGTGGCGAACACCACCTCGTGCCCGTCGGGGGTGACCCGCCGTTCGCGAGGCGGATGCACGACGCCGGCGTTGAGGAGGAGTCCGTGGAGCCCGGTGCGCCCGCGGGCGGTCGCTGCCGCGGCACGCACCGATCCGAGGTTGCTGGTGTCGAGCAGGAGCGTGTCGATGCGGGCATCGTCGAAATGTCGCAGCACCGCGGCCTTCGCCGCCGCCAGTCGGTGAGGGTTGCGCCCGGTCATGAGCACATGGGCGCCCGCTTCGGCCAGTTGCAGGCACGAGAAGAATCCGAGACCCGCCGTAGCGCCCGTCACCAGGTACCGTCGACCGCTCAGGTCGGGCAGGATCGCCGGGTCGACCTCGTGCTGTGCCACGCATCCGACATTAGGCCCGCGCGGCCCGGATAGGCTGGCTACATGCGGACACGTGCCGATATCGAGTGCTGGCTGACCGACATGGATGGCGTGCTCGTGCACGACAACCGTCCGGTTCCCGGCGCCGCCGAGCTCCTCGACCAGTGGCGCGAGACGGGAACCCCTTTCCTCGTGCTGACGAACAACCCCGTCTTCACGCCGCGCGACCTGAGCGCACGGCTGGCGCGGTCGGGGCTCACGGTTCCCGAAGACCGCATCTGGACCTCCGCACTGGCGACGGCCGAGTTCCTCAAGTCGCAGCATCCGGGCGGGTCGGCGTACGTGATCGGCGAGGCGGGCCTGACGACCGCGCTGCACGAGGCGGGTTACGTCATGACCGAGATCGACCCCGACTATGTGGTGGTCGGTGAGACGCGCAACTACTCGTTCGACCGCATCACGCAGGCGATCCGCATGATCAACGCGGGTGCCCGCTTCATCATCACGAACCCGGATGCCACGGGCCCGACACCGTCGGGCGTCGTGCCCGCGACCGGGTCGTTCGCGGCGCTCATCTCGCATGCGACGGGCAAGGCGCCTTACGTCGTCGGAAAGCCCAACCCGATGATGTTCCGGTCGGCGATGAACCGCATCGGCGCGCATTCGGAGAACACGGGCATGATCGGCGACCGGATGGACACCGATGTGGTCGCCGGCATCGAAGCGGGGCTCCACACCGTGCTGGTGCGCACGGGCATCTCCGACGACGCGGAGATCGAGCGATACCCGTTCCGCCCCGACGAGATCCTCGATTCGGTCGCCGACCTGCTGGCGGCCGAGCCGATCGAGACCGAGGATCCGGAGCTGCTGTGAACGAGTTCGAGCAGACGCTGCTCTTCGCCGCCACGGGCCTCGTGCTGGTGGGCACGCTCGTCGTGTTCGTGGTGCAGTACTTCCGCGGACGAGGGAGAGACCGCTGATGGCCGTGTTCCTGGCGGTGTCGGCCCTCGTGGTCCTGCTCGTCGCGCTCGTGCTGTTCGTGCGCGGCCGCCGCGACGCCCCGCAGGGCACGCCTCTTCCGAACGGTCGCGCTCTCGTGCTGCTGACGCTCCTCGGTCTCATGCTCGCGCTGGCGTCGCAGCTTCCCGTCTTCCGCTGAGCTCGCTCTCACGGCTCGCGTCGGGCACGGTTCAGGCGCGCAGCACCAGCGCGGCGGCGCCGACCAGCGGACCGTCGTCGCCGAGCCCGCTCGGCACCACGCTCACACGTCGAGCGAAGTCCACGACCGCCCGCTGACGCAGGGCCTCTCCGACGAGGTCGACGTAGTCGGGGGCGACGCGGGAGAACCCTCCGCCGATGGCGATGACCTCGAGGTCGAGGAGGGTGGTGGCATCCGCCAGTGCGAAACCGACCGCGCGGGCCGAGCGCTCGATCGCCGACCGCGCGACCTCGTCGCCGGAGGCGGCGGATGCCGCGAGGTCCATGCCGGTCAGGCCCTGCCATCCTCGACCGCGGGCCCAGCCTCGTCCGCGGGCCCAGGCGATGCTCGCCGGACCGGAGGCGATCTCCTCGACCGTCGTGTCGCCCACGAACGTCTGCCCCAGGTGGCCGGCGTTGCCGGAGGCGCCCGCGACCAGGGCGCCATCGACGACGATGCCGCCGCCGATACCGGTCGACACGACGAGGGAGAGCGACGCGCGGGCCTCACGGGTGGCGCCCTTCCACGCTTCGGCGAGCGCGAGGCAGCCGCCGTCGTGACCGACCACGACGGGTGCCTCGAGGCCCGCGCCCCGCAGGGCGTCACGGGTCTCGGCGGCGAGCGGGAATCCATGAAGACCGGGCATGTTGACGGGCTCGATGGCGCCTGTCGCGCGGGTGACGGGGCCGGCGCTGCCCATGCCCGCCCCCACGATGCGGAGTCTCTGGGGTGCAGCGTGGCGCACCTCGCGGATGACCTCGGCGAGAGCCGTGCGCATCCGGTCGGGAGTGATGTCCGGTCCGGTCGCGCGCCGCACCCGGGTGCCCGCGATGACCACGCCGTGCTCATCGACGAGCGCCGCGTCGAGCTTGGTGCCTCCGAGGTCGAGCGCGAGCGCCGCCCGCGTGACGGTCACTGGGGCTGGAGCCCGAGGTCGTCGAGGTCGATCGCGGCGAGCCACGCGAGGCCCTCCGCTTCGACGGCGGCCTGGGCGCCCGTCTTGCGGTCGACGATGACGGCCACCGCGACCGGCTCAGCGCCCTCGCGGCGCAGCGCCTCGACCGCCTTCAGCGCCGACTGCCCCGTGGTGGAGGTGTCTTCGACGACGATGACCCGCTTGCCGACGACGTCGGCCCCTTCGACCTGACGTCCGCGACCGTGGTCCTTCGGCTCTTTCCGCACGACGAACGCGTCGAGCGGGCGATCGGTGCGAGCCGACTCGTGCATGACGGCGTTCGCGATCGGGTCGGCTCCGAGCGTCAGCCCGCCGACGGCGACGACACCGTCGATGTCGCGGATGAGGTCGAGCATGATCCGGCCGATGGCGGGGGCCGCCCGGTGATCGAGGGTGAGCTTGCGCATGTCGACGTAATACGACGCCTTCTTGCCGCTGGAGAGCGTGAAGTCGCCGTGGAAGACGGCTTCGCTCTGGATGAGGCCGATGAGGGCCTGGCGGTCGGCTTCGAGCTCGGGCGTGGAGGCGACGGTCATACCTTCGAGTCTATTGAAGGCCGCCCCCGCGAGAGGGCCGGCCTTCGCACAGCGCGGCGGGCCTGCGGTCCCGTCCCGGCGAGCTGCCCGCCCGGCTGTAAAAAAGATCAGTTCTTTCCTCGACATATTGTTCCGTCGCGCCATCGGGATCCGTAATGTCGGCAGTCGGTGTGCAGTGCGCGGAACCCGACGCGCCCGGCCGCACCCCTGATGGAGCACGCAGAGGAGCTTGTGCATGTCGATACTCGGCGTCGTCCGTGAGCGTCCCGGGGAGACCCGTGTCGCCGCGTCGCCCGTGACCGTCTCGAAGATCATCGCGCTCGGCTACGACGTCGTCGTCGAGACGGGCGCCGGTGCCGCCTCGTCGTTCCCCGATGCCGCGTACGCCGAAGCCGGGGCGCGCATCGCAGCGCGCGACGAAGCGTGGGCCGCGGACATCGTGCTGAAGGTCGACGCGCCGCACGAGGAGGAGATCCCGCTCCTCCAGCCGGGCGCGACGATCGTGGGCCTGCTCGCCCCCGCGTTCCGACCCGACCTCCTCCAGGCGCTCGCCGCGCGCGGCGTGACGGCACTGGCGATGGATGCCGTGCCGCGCATCTCGCGCGCACAGTCGATGGACGTGCTCAGCTCGATGGCGAACATCGCGGGGTACCGTGCCGTCGTCGAAGCGGCCCATGAATTCGGGCGATTCTTCACCGGACAGGTGACCGCCGCCGGCAAGGTCCCGCCGGCGAAGGTGCTCATCGCCGGGGCCGGGGTGGCGGGACTCGCAGCGATCGGCGCGGCCTCCAGCCTCGGCGCCATCGTGCGGGCGACCGACCCGCGTCCCGAGGTCGCCGACCAGGTGCGCTCGATCGGCGGCGAATACCTCGAGGTCGTCGTGCCCGACGAGCAGAAGGAGGTCTCCGCCGACGGCTACGCGAAGGCCACCAGCGAGGCCTACGATCGCCGTGCCGCCGAGATCTACTCCGAGCAGGCAGCCGACGTCGACATCATCGTGACGACGGCCCTCATCCCCGGACGGCCCGCGCCGCGGCTCATCACGGCCGCCGACGTCGCGTCCATGAAGCCCGGCAGCGTGATCGTCGACATGGCCGCCGCCCAGGGCGGGAACGTCGAGGGCTCGGTCGCCGGAGAGCGTGTCGTCACCGCCAACGGCGTCATCATCCTCGGCTACACCGATCTGGCCGGCCGCCTTCCGCAGCAGGCCTCGCAGCTGTACGGCACGAACCTGCTGAACCTTCTGAAGCTGCTCACGCCCGGAAAGGACGGCGTGCTCACGATCGACGACACCGACGTCGTGCAGCGCGCCGTGACCGTCGTGCGCGGCGGAGAGGTGACGTGGCCGCCGCCGCCCGTGCAGGTCTCCGCCGCCCCCGCCGCAGCGCCGGTGGAGACGGCGCCGCCCGCGCCGCGCCGCACCCTGTCAGCCGGCGCGAAGACCGGCCTCATCGCCGCCGGCATCGCCGCCCTGTTCCTCGTCTGCGCCTTCGCGCCGCCGCCGCTTCCGCAGCACTTCCTCGTGCTCACCCTCTCGGTGGTCGTGGGCTTCTACGTGATCGGCAAGGTCGCCCACGCCCTCCACACTCCGCTCATGAGCGTCACCAACGCCATCAGCGGGATCATCGTCGTCGGCGCGATGGTTCAGATCACGGCCGACGATCCCGTGGTGCAGGTGCTGGCCGCCGTCGCGGTGCTCGTGGCATCCATCAACGTCTTCGGCGGCTTCGCCGTCACGCGACGCATGCTCGCGATGTTCCAGAAGGGTGGCGACAAGTGAGCCTCGACCTCGCCTCATCGGTCGCGAGCGCCGCCTACATCGTCGCCGCGCTCCTGTTCATCCTGAGCCTCGCCGGGCTCTCCAAGCACGACACGTCGCGTCGCGGGGTGGCCTACGGCATCACGGGCATGGCGATCGCGCTGACCGCGACCGTCTGGGTCACCGCCGCCGGCGCCTGGAACACGGCCGCAGGCACCTTCGGCCTCGTGCTGCTCATCGTCGCCGTCGTCGTCGGCGGGTCCATCGGCCTCTGGCGTGCGCGTGTCGTCGAGATGACCGGGATGCCGGAGCTGATCGCCCTGCTGCACTCCTTCGTCGGCCTCGCGGCGGTGCTGGTCGGCTGGAACGGTCACCTCGGGGCGGCGCACGTTCCGGCGGAGCTCGTCGACATCCACCACGCCGAAGTGTTCATCGGGGTCTTCATCGGCGCCGTGACCTTCACCGGCTCGATCGTGGCGTTCCTGAAGCTCTCGGGGCGCGTGAGCTCCAAGCCGTTGATGCTCCCCGGCAAGAACGCGCTCAACGTGGGCGCCCTCGTCGCGTTCGTCGCGCTGACCGTCTGGTACGTCGTCGTGCCGTCGATCTGGCTGCTCGTGGCCGTGACCGTGCTCGCCCTCGCCCTCGGCTGGCACCTCGTGGCATCCATCGGCGGCGGCGACATGCCCGTCGTCGTCTCGATGCTCAACAGCTACTCGGGCTGGGCGGCGGCGGCGGCCGGCTTCCTCCTCAGCAACGACCTCCTCATCGTGACCGGCGCCCTGGTGGGCTCGTCGGGCGCCTACCTGTCGTACATCATGTGCAAGGCCATGAACCGGTCGTTCCTCTCGGTGATCGCCGGCGGCTTCGGAATCGAGGCGCCCCGCAACGGCGACGAGGAGACGGGCGAGCATCGCGAGATCGACGCCGCGGGTGTCGCCGAGCTGCTGTCCGGAGCACGTTCGGTGATCATCACGCCCGGCTACGGCATGGCCGTCGCGCAGGCGCAGTACCCGGTGGCGGAGCTGACCTCGACGCTGCGCGAGCGAGGCGTCGAGGTGCGTTTCGGCATCCACCCGGTCGCAGGCCGGTTGCCCGGCCACATGAACGTGCTGCTGGCGGAGGCGAAGGTGCCCTACGACATCGTGCTGGAGCTCGACGAGATCAACGACGACTTCTCCGACACCGACGTCGTGCTGGTGATCGGCGCGAACGACACCGTGAACCCGGCGGCCGCCGAAGACCCGGGCTCCCCCATCGCCGGGATGCCGGTGCTGCATGTATGGGACGCCTCGAACGTCGTGGTGTTCAAGCGCTCGATGGCCTCCGGCTACGCGGGCGTGCAGAATCCGCTGTTCTTCCGCGAGAACACCCAGATGCTGTTCGGCGACGCGAAGGAGCGCGTGGACGACATCCTGCGGGCCTTGTGAGCACCGACTCCCCTTCGGCGGCAGACCGTTCGTCGTCGAAGCGGGAGCCCGGCGGCGGAGACCCCCTTCGACGGCGCCAAGCCCGATGGCACCGCAGAGGGCGCGGGTCTCCGCCGCCGCGGCACTCCGCGCACCGGCCCGGACAGCACCCCGCGCAACGCGCCGCGGCGCGGGCGTCGGTCAGCGGCGTCTGCGGCGGCTCATACGATGGATGCCATGCGCATCGCCACCTGGAACGTCAACTCGATCCGCGCCCGCGTCGCTCGCACCGTCGAGTTCGCCGTCCGTGAAGACATCGACGTGCTGGCGATGCAGGAGATCAAGTGCAAGCCCGAGCAGTTCCCCTATGCCGAGTTCGAAGCGGCCGGGTACACCGTCGAAGCGCACGGCCTGAACCAGTGGAACGGCGTCGCGATCGCCAGCCGTGAGCCGATCACCGACGTGCAGGTCGGGTTCCCGGGAATGCCGGGCTTCGCGAAGGGTCACAACGGTCCCGACGCGCCGCAGGAGGCGCGTGCGCTCGGGGCGACGGTGGGCGGGGTCACCGTGTGGAGCCTCTACGTGCCCAACGGACGCTCGCTCGACGACCCGCACTATCTCTACAAGCTCGACTGGCTGGAGGCGCTCCGCGGCTACACCGCCGAGACGCTCGCCGCTCACCCCGACCTCGCCCTCGCCCTCACCGGCGACTTCAACATCGCCCCCACCGATGTCGACAACGGCGACCCGACGGTGATCGAGGGCGTGACCACGCACGTGTCCGCTCCCGAGCGGGCCGCCTTCCAGGCACTCCTCGATGCGGGGCTCGCCGACACGGTGCGGCCGTTCGTGCCCACCGGTTACACGTACTGGGACTACAAGCAGCTCCGCTTCCCCCGCAACGAGGGCCTGCGCATCGACTTCATCCTCGGTTCCCACGCGTTCGCCGATGCCGTGGTCGACGCGGCCATCCATCGCAATGAGCGCAAGGGCGAGATCCCGAGCGACCACGTTCCCGTCGTCGTCGACCTCGACCTCGGCGGCGACGATGACGACGACCGGCCGATGATCTTCTGACGCCCCTCAGCCGGCGATGTCGCCGAGCCGCGGCTCGCCCGCGGGCGCGTAGCGCAGCAGCACGGCTCCCGTGCCGGCGACGATCGGGTCGCCGAGCAGGCGGAGGTGGGCGGGCGCCGCGCCCTCAGGGAAGACCTTCTTCCCTTCCCCCAGCACGACGGGGAACACCCACAGGTTGAGCACGTCGAACAGTTCGGCGGCGAACAGCGTCTGGGCGAGGTCGAGGCTGCCGACGACGTGGATCTCGCGGTGTCGTTCGCGCAGCGCCGCGACCTCCGCCGCGAACTGTTCGTCGGTGAGCCCAGGGCCGATCAGCGACGACCCCTCCCACGCGAGGTCCCGCGGCGAGCGCGTCGCGACATACTTCGGCACGCGGTTGAACGTCGCTCCGATCGGGTTGTCGCCGTGCGCCGGCCAGTACGCCTCCCAGATGTCGTAGGTGCGACGCCCGAGCAGCAGCGCGTCGAGCGTCTCGATGCCCGCCATGACGTGGCGGCCGACCACCTCGTCCGACACCGGCCCCTGCCATCCGCTGAAGCGGAATCCTCCCGACCGATCTTCCGTGCGGCCGCCCGGTCCTTGGCCGACGCCGTCGAGGGTGCTGAAGATGTCGATGATGATGCGCCCGGTCATGGGGCCTCCTCCTGCGGTGCGGTCGCCGCTCACGGCGTCCGCGGATCGATGTGGAACGTGGCGGCGAAACGCTCCACGAGCGTCTCGTCACCGTCTCTGACGTGCACGATGCCCGCCTCGACGGCCTCTGCGGGACTCACCTCGCCGGAGATGAGATGGCGGATGCCGGGTCCGGCGACGATCACCACGTCTGCGTCGCCCTCGGCGACCCGTCCTCCGACGGGAGGGGCGGGCGGGGCGAGCTGAGCGACCGTCATCGCACCTCCGGCCACGGTGGCCCGCAGGACGACGTCTCCCACATGCAGCTCGTAGTCGGCGCCGGGGAGCATGGCAGCGGCATCCGGCTGGAACGCGGTTCTCAGCGCCATCGTCAGGGAGTCGGCGGTGACCACCTCGCCCTCGCCGGGCTCGCCCATGGCCTGGAAGCCCCAGCGTCCGAGCGCCTGCACGATCGGCTCCAGCTCGCGGCCGTAGGGGGTGAGCTCGTATACGAGCCCGCACTTCATGATGGGCACGCGGCGTACGACTCCGCTGTCCTGGAGCTCCTTGAGCCGGGTGGAGAGGATGTTCGTCGGGATGCGAGGGAGCCCCTGCTTGAGGTCGGTGTAGCGGCGCGGCCCGACCAGCAGGTCGCGCACGATCAGGAGGGCCCACCTCTCGCCGATCAGTTCGAGGGCGGTGCTGACCCCGCAGTACTGACCGTAAGCACGCGCCGCCACTACTCGGCGGCCGCGTACGCGTCGGGTCCCTGCTCGACAGCCATGGGCTCCATGTAGGCGAACTCCAGCACGTTGCCGTCGGGGTCTTCGAGGTCGCGGCTGTACATGAACCCGAGGTCCTGGGCAGGCCTCGGCTCCGTGCCGCCTGCCGCGATCCCGCGGGCGATCGTGTCGTCGACGTGCTCACGCGAGTCGCGGCTGAGGGCGACCAGCACCTGTGCGGTGGCGGCGGGGTCGGCGACCGGCTTGTCGGTGAAGGTGGCGAAGAACTCGCGCGTGAGCACCATGAAGAAGATGTTGCGGTCCCACACGATGCAGGCCGCGTTCTCGTCGGTGAACTGCGGTTCGATCTCGCAGCCGAGGGCCGTGTAGAACGCCTTGCTGCGATCCAGGTCGCTCGTCGGAAGGTTCACGAAGATCTCGGTCATGATGCGCTCCTCGGTGACGGGGCGTCGACGTCCGTGTCGGCGCACATCGACAGCTTGCAAAAAGCAAGCAGTCCTGTCAAGAGCAGGCGTCAGTCGCCCGCATCCGCGATCACGAAGGTCGCCGTCACCGATGAGCCGACGAGGTCGACGGCCACATCCACCGACACCAGGGCTCCCGCCTTCTCGACGGGACCCACCCGAGCGGAATACCCCTCGCCGTCTCCGTCCCTGGCCGCAGCCGTGAGGTCGTCCTGCAGCCGGTCGAGGTCGGCATCCGACCAGCCCCACGATCCCGCCGTCGCACGAAGATACGGCAGCACCGACTGCCACGAACCGTTGGTCTCCTTGACGAACCCCGCCGACACCAGCCGATCGCCCGCCGTCGTCAGAGTGAAGGCGCGCACCAGATCGATATGGAAGACGCCGTCGGGCGCCGCGATCACCGCCTCGACGGGCGTGAGCGGCTCCACCGTCTGCACACCGTCGGGCTCGAGCCCGAGCTGTGTCGCCGACAGCGCGTCGCCGCCCATCCTCACCCGCACCGCTCCCTGTCGGGTGAGGTAGTCGACACCGGCCGTCGTGAACACCGACGCACCATCGACGGCCTGCTGGTCCACATCGGCGGGTCGCTCGCGGTCTGCCCACCATGAGTTCTGCATGACGAGGGCCGCCACCACGAAACCGACGCAGAGGAGCGCCACGAGAGAGATCGGGATCCACGACAGCAGCCGCCTCCGCGACCGCGCACGCGCTGCGGAACTGCTCACGTCGCCCCCTCACCGACGCCTCGCGCCGACATCGTCTCCCTCGACGATAACAAGCCGCCGACTCCCCCTCGCGGGGGATGCCGGTCGCCGAAGCCACCCCTACGGTGGAGGGATGACCCCGTTCCGTCAGCGCCCGTCTTCCCCCCGGGTCCGCACGGCGACCGATACACAGTTGCGCCGCGACATCTGGCTCGCCGCCGGGCTGTTCGTCGGGGCCACCATCAGCGCGTGGCTCGGAAACATCGCCGGATTCTATGGAGAAGACACCCCCGCTTTCGGGTGGTCGCTGCTGTACGCGCTCGCGCTGACCGCCCCGCTGGCCGTCCGACGGCGTCACCCCGACCTCGTCCTCATCGTCGTGTCGGTCGTGTTCTTCACGGGAGTCTCCTTCCGCATCCCCGAGCTGTACGTCGCCAATGTCGTGCTGTTCGTCGGCATGTACTCCGTCGGCGCCTGGATGACCGACCGCCGCCGCGCGACGATCGTGCGCCTCGCGGTCATCGCGGCGATGTTCGGGTGGCTGCTGGTCACGACCTTCCAGGCTGCGACCTCGCCCGACGAGGACGGACTGTCGCGTGCCGGGCTGTTCTCGCCGTTCGCGGCCTACATGCTCATCCAGTTCTTGATCAACGCGGCGTTCTTCGCCGGCGCGTACTACTTCGGAGAACGCTCCTGGGCCGACGCGCAGTCGCGCGAAGCGCTCGAGACCCGCACCGCCGAACTGGAACGCGAGCGAGAGCTCACCGCCGCCCAGGCTGTCGCGCTCGACCGCGTGCGGATCGCCCGCGAACTGCACGACGTGGTCGCCCACCATGTCTCGGCCATGGGCGTGCAGGCGGGGGCTGCGAGAGCCGTGCTCGACCGCGACCCCACGGCCGCCAAGGAGGCGCTCGCAGGTGTGGAGGCGTCAGCCCGCTCGGCGCTCGACGACCTCCGCCACCTGCTCGACACGCTCCGCACTCCCGACGGAGAGTCCCTCGGAGGCTCCACCGTGCGTCTCTCGGCGCTGCCCGAACTGGTCTCCCACGCCCGGGCCAATGGCCTGCCCACCACGCTCGACGTCATCGGCGAGCCGTTCGAACTCGCCGAGCTCGCGCAGGTGAACCTGTATCGCATCACCCAGGAGGCCCTCACCAACGCCCGCCGCCACGGCGGACCGGGGGCGACCGCCGTGGTCCGGCTGCGCTACCTCGACGACGCCGTCGAACTCGACATCGCCAGCACGGGGACCACCCTCCCGGCGACCCGGCCGGGCCTCGGGCTCGTCGGCATGCGCGAGCGCGCGGCCGCGTCGGGCGGCCGGCTCGACGCGGGGCCTCGCCCGCGCGGAGACGGCTACCACGTGCGCGCCCGCATCCCCGTCGCCGCCCGCATCCCCGTCGCCGCCCGATCGGGCACCCCGTGACCGCGCCGGCACCGGTGCGGGTGCTGCTGGTCGACGACCACGCCGTCATGCGCGCCGGCTTCCGCATGATCCTCGAGACGTCGCCCGATCTCGAAGTCGTCGGCGAAGCGGCCACCGGCGCCCAAGCGGTGGAACGCGCCCGCGCGCTGGCGCCCGACGTCATCTGCATGGACGTGCAGATGCCCGACATGGACGGCATCGAGGCCACCCGCCGCATCACCGCCGACCCGAAGGTGACGGCATCCGTCGTCATCGTCACCACGTTCGACCGCGACGACTACCTCTTCCAGGCCCTCGCCGCCGGTGCGAGCGGCTTCCTGCTGAAGAACGCGGGGCCGGAGGAGCTCGTCGCCGCCGTGCGCGTGGCCGCCGCCGGCGACGCCCTGCTGGCCCCGGCCGTCACCCGCCGCGTCATCGAGCGCTTCGCCGCGTCTCCTGCC
>JAEYVZ010000037.1 GCA_023431405.1 Actinomycetes bacterium | reverse complement strand
CGCCGCGATCAAGGAGTTCTTCGGAACCTCGCAGCTGTCGCAGTTCATGGACCAGAACAACCCGCTCGCGGGCCTCACGCACAAGCGTCGCCTGTCCGCGCTCGGTCCCGGCGGCCTCGCCGGTCACAAGTCGGGCTCCTCGCGCCGCACGAACGTGCCGACCGCGGTGCGCGACGTCCACAACTCGCACTACTCGCGCATGTGCCCGATCGAGACGCCGGAAGGCCCGAACATCGGTCTGATCGGCTCGCTCGCATCGTTCGCGCGCATCAACTCGTTCGGCTTCATCGAGACGCCGTACCGCAAGGTCGTCGCGGGCAAGGTCACCGAGCAGATCGACTACCTCACGGCATCCGAGGAGAGCGACTACATCGTCGCGCAGGCCGGCGCCGAGCTGAAGGCCGACGGCCACTTCGCGCAGGAGCGCGTGCTGGCCCGCCGCGGCCAGGGCGGCGAGGTCGACCTGTTCCACGCGGACGAGATCGGCTACATGGACGTCTCGCCCCGCCAGATGGTCTCGGTCGCGACGTCGCTCATCCCGTTCCTCGAGCACGACGACGCGAACCGCGCGCTCATGGGCGCGAACATGCAGCGTCAGGCCGTTCCACTCCTGCGCTCGGAGTCGCCCGTGGTCGGCACCGGCATGGAGGGCTACGCGGCCATCGACGCCGGTGACGTCGTCACCGCCGAGAAGGCCGGTGTCGTGCTCGAGGTCTCGGCCGACGTCGTGACCATCCAGCTCGACGAGGGCGGCACGCAGGACTACTTCCTGCGCAAGTTCGACCGCTCGAACCAGGGCACGTCCTACAACCAGCGCGTCATCGTCTCGGCGGGCGACCGCATCGAGAAGGGCGAGGTCATCGCCGACGGACCCGCGACGGAGAACGGCGAGCTCGCGCTCGGCAAGAACCTCCTCGTGGCGTTCATGACGTGGGAGGGCCACAACTTCGAGGACGCCATCATCCTCAGCCAGGACCTCGTGAAGGACGACACGCTCTCCTCGATCCACATCGAGGAGTACGAGGTCGACGCCCGCGACACGAAGCTCGGCAAGGAGGAGATCACGCGTGATCTCCCCAACGTGAGCCCCGACCTGCTGAAGGACCTCGACGAGCGCGGCATCATCCGCATCGGCGCCGAGGTGCGTCCCGGCGACATCCTCGTCGGCAAGGTCACGCCCAAGGGCGAGACCGAGCTGAGCGCCGAGGAGCGCCTGCTCCGTGCGATCTTCAACGAGAAGAGCCGCGAAGTCCGTGACACCTCGCTGAAGGTGCCCCACGGTGAGCAGGGAACGATCATCGCCGTCAAGGAGTTCAACGCCGAGGACGGCGACGACGAGCTCGGCTCGGGCGTCAACCGCCGCGTCGTGGTCTACATCGCCCAGAAGCGCAAGATCACCGAAGGCGACAAGCTCGCCGGACGTCACGGCAACAAGGGTGTCATCGCGAAGATCCTCCCCGTCGAGGACATGCCCTTCCTCGCCGACGGCACTCCCGTCGACGTCGTGCTCAACCCGCTCGGCATCCCGGGCCGCATGAACTTCGGCCAGGTGCTGGAGACCCACCTCGGGTGGATCGCCAAGCAGGGCTGGAAGGTCGAGGGCAACCCGGAGTGGGCCGCGAACCTGCCGGAGGAGGCCCGTGAGGCCGCGCCCGGAACCAAGGTCGCGACCCCGGTGTTCGACGGTGCGTACGAGGCGGAGATCGCGGGTCTGCTCGACTCGACGCTCCCCACGCGCGACGGTGTGCGCCTCATCGACAGCTCCGGCAAGACCCAGCTGTTCGACGGTCGCTCGGGCGAGCCCTTCCCGGCTCCCATCTCGGTCGGCTACATGTACATCCTGAAGCTGCACCACCTCGTCGACGACAAGATCCACGCACGCTCGACCGGTCCTTACTCGATGATCACCCAGCAGCCGCTCGGTGGTAAGGCGCAGTTCGGCGGTCAGCGCTTCGGTGAGATGGAGGTGTGGGCCCTCGAGGCCTACGGCGCCGCATACGCGCTGCAGGAGCTCCTCACGATCAAGTCCGACGACATCGTGGGCCGCGTCAAGGTCTACGAGGCGATCGTCAAGGGCGAGAACATCCAGGAGCCCGGCATCCCCGAGTCGTTCAAGGTGCTCATGAAGGAGATGCAGTCGCTCTGCCTGAACGTCGAGGTCCTCTCGGCCGACGGCACGGCGGTCAACCTCCGCGACACCGACGATGAGGCCTTCCGCGCGGCGGAGGAGCTCGGCATCAACATCTCCACCCGGTTCGAGTCCTCGTCCATCGACGAGATCTGATCCCGGCCAGGCACACTTACGAATTTCGACACAGGAGAACTAGTGCTCGACGCAACAACTTTCGATGAGCTTCGCATCGGCCTGGCCACCGCCGACGACATCCGTCGTTGGTCCT
The DNA here is from genome assembly GCA_023431405.1 of Actinomycetes bacterium. Classification (GTDB taxonomy): domain Bacteria; phylum Actinomycetota; class Actinomycetes; order Actinomycetales; family Microbacteriaceae; genus Microbacterium. The sequence continues at coordinate 15,162 of JAEYVZ010000037.1, read as the reverse complement.
ACGGTGAGGTCAAGAAGCCCGAGACCATCAACTACCGCACGCTGAAGCCGGAGAAGGACGGCCTGTTCGGCGAGCAGATCTTCGGACCCTCCCGCGACTGGGAGTGCGCCTGCGGCAAGTACAAGCGCGTCCGCTTCAAGGGCATCGTCTGCGAGCGCTGCGGCGTGGAGGTCACCAAGTCCTCCGTGCGCCGCGAGCGCATGGGCCACATCGAGCTCGCCGCTCCCGTGACCCACATCTGGTACTTCAAGGGCGTGCCCTCGCGCCTGGGCTACCTGCTCGACATGGCGCCGAAGGACCTCGAGAAGGTCATCTACTTCGCCGCCTACATGGTGATCTCGGTCGACGAGGACGCACGCCACCGCGACCTCCCGACCCACGAGGCCAACCTGCGCCTCGAGATCAAGAACCTCGGCGACCGCCGCGACGCCCGCGTGGCGTCGCGCCTGGCCAAGCTGGAGGAGGAGCTCGCCTCCCTCGAGGAGGAGGGCGCCAAGGCCGACCAGAAGAAGAAGGCCAAGGACGCCGCCGAGAAGGACATGGCCGGCATTCGCAAGAACGCCGACGAGCAGATCGCCAAGCTCGAGCGCATGTGGGAGGAGTTCCGCACGCTCGAGGTGGGTCAGCTCAAGCAGGAGGACGACGTCTTCCAGGAGCTGCAGGACCGCTTCGGCCAGTACTTCGAGGCCTACATGGGCGCCGAGGCCATCCAGCGTCGCCTGCAGGCGTTCGACCTGGCCGCCGAGGCCGACAGCCTCCACCTCCAGATCTCGGAGGGCAAGGGCCAGCGCAAGATCCGTGCGATCAAGCGCCTGAAGGTCGTCAACTCGTTCCTGACGACGGGCATGAGCCCGGCCGCCATGGTGCTCGACGTCGTCCCGGTGATCCCGCCGGAGCTGCGACCCATGGTCCAGCTCGACGGTGGCCGCTTCGCGACCAGTGACCTCAACGACCTCTACCGTCGTGTGATCAACCGCAACAACCGTCTCCGTCGCCTGATCGACCTCGGTGCCCCCGAGATCATCGTCAACAACGAGAAGCGGATGCTGCAGGAAGCCGTCGACGCCCTGTTCGACAACGGCCGCCGCGGCCGTCCCGTCACCGGCACCGGCAACCGTGCGCTCAAGTCGCTGTCCGACATGCTCAAGGGCAAGCAGGGCCGCTTCCGTCAGAACCTGCTCGGCAAGCGCGTCGACTACTCGGGTCGTTCGGTCATCATCGTCGGACCTCAGCTCAAGCTCCACCAGTGCGGTCTGCCCAAGCAGATGGCCCTCGAGCTGTTCAAGCCGTTCGTCATCAAGCGCCTGATCGACCTCGGTCACTCGCAGAACATCAAGGCCGCCAAGCGTGCGGTCGAGCGCACCCGTCCCGAGGTCTGGGACGTGCTCGAGGAGATCATCCGCGAGCGCCCCGTGCTGCTCAACCGTGCGCCCACGCTGCACCGCCTCGGCATCCAGGCCTTCGAGCCGCAGCTGGTCGAGGGCAAGGCCATCCAGCTCCACCCGCTCGTGTGCGCCGCCTTCAACGCGGACTTCGACGGTGACCAGATGGCCGTGCACCTTCCGCTGTCGGTCGAGGCTCAGGCCGAGGCCCGCGTGCTGATGCTCGCCTCGAACAACATCCTGAAGCCGTCGGACGGCCGCCCGGTGACCCTGCCCTCCCAGGACATGATCATCGGTCTGCACCACCTGACGACGGTCAAGGAAGGCGCGACCGGCGAAGGCCGCGTGTTCGGGTCGGTCAGCGAGGCCATCCTCGCCAAGGACGAGGGCACCCTCGACCTGCAGGCGAAGGTCCGCATCCGCATCCCGGGTCTCACGTTCCTCGAGGGCGAAGCGCCCGAGGGGTACGAGCGTCACGGCCTCGTGGACGCCTCGCTCGGCCAGGCGATCTTCAACGACACGCTCCCGAAGGGCTACCCCTTCGTGCGCGGCCAGGCCGACAAGGGCAAGCTTTCGCAGATCGTGAACAAGCTCGCTGAGGAATACCCGAAGGTCGAGGTCGCCGCCTCGCTCGACCGCATCAAGGACGCCGGCTTCTACTGGGCCACCCGTTCGGGTGTCACCGTTGCGCTGTCCGACATCCTGACGCCGCCGAACAAGGGCGAGATCGTCGCGGGCTACGAGAAGCAGGCCGCGAAGGTCACCGCGCAGTTCGAGAAGGGTCTCACCACCGACGCGGAGCGTCGACAGGAGCTCATCAAGATCTGGACCGAGGCGACCGACGCCGTCCAGAAGGCGATGCGCGACAACTTCCCGGAGGACAACACCATCAACCGCATGGTGAGCTCGGGAGCGCGTGGTAACTGGCTGCAGATCCGCAACATCGCGGGTATGCGAGGCCTGGTGAACAACCCGAAGGGTGAGATCATCCCCCGCCCGATCATCTCCTCGTACCGCGAGGGCCTGTCGGTGGCGGAGTACTTCATCGCGACGCACGGTGCCCGTAAGGGTCTGGCCGACACGGCCCTCCGTACGGCCGACTCGGGTTACCTCACTCGTCGACTCGTCGATGTCTCGCAGGACGTCATCATCCGTGAAGACGACTGCGGCACCACGAAGGGTCTCGAGTTCACGATCGCGGCCCCGGGTTCCGACGGCACGCTCGTGCGCGACGCCAACGTGGAGAACTCCGTGTTCGCACGTACGCTCGCCGCTGACGTCGTCGACGCCTCCGGCACCGTGCTCGCCGAGGCGGGCGACGACGTCGGCGACGTGCTCATCGACAAGCTCGTCGAGGGCGGCATCGAGACGATCAAGGTGCGCTCCGTGCTCACCTGCGACTCGGCCGTCGGCGTCTGCGCGAAGTGCTACGGCCGTTCGCTGGCCACCGGCAAGCTCGTCGACATCGGCGAGGCGGTCGGCATCATCGCCGCCCAGTCGATCGGTGAGCCCGGTACGCAGCTGACGATGCGTACGTTCCACACGGGTGGTTCGGCCTCCGCCGATGACATCACCCAGGGTCTGCCGCGCGTCCAGGAGCTGTTCGAGGCCCGCACCCCGAAGGGCGCGTCGCCCATCGCCGAGGCCGACGGCATCGTCCGCATCGACGAGACCGACAAGTCCAAGAAGGTCATCCTGACCCCCGACAACGGTGACGAGCCGCACGTCTACCCGGTCCTGAAGCGTGCCACGCTTCTCGTCGAAGACGGTCAGCGCGTCACGGTCGGTCAGCCGATCCTCGTCGGAACGCTCGACCCCAAGGAGGTCATGCGCGTGCAGGGTGCCCGCGAGGTGCAGAAGTACCTCGTCGGCGGCGTGCAGGGCGTCTACCGCTCGCAGGGTGTGCCGATCCACGACAAGCACATCGAGGTCATCGTCCGTCAGATGCTGCGCAAGGTCACCGTGGTCGACCACGGCGAGACCACGCTGCTCCCGGGTGAGCTGGTCGACTTCAAGCGCTACCAGCAGATCAACCGCGAGGCCGTGGCAGAGGGCAAGCGCCCCGCGTCGGGCCGCCCGGAGCTGATGGGTATCACGAAGGCGTCGCTCGCGACCGAGTCGTGGCTGTCGGCCGCATCGTTCCAGGAGACGACCCGCGTGCTCACGCAGGCCGCCATGGAGGGCAAGAGCGACCCGCTCGTCGGCCTCAAGGAGAACGTCATCATCGGAAAGCTCATCCCCGCCGGCACCGGCCTTGCGAAGTACCGCAATGTCGCTGTCGAGGCGACGGAGGAGGCGAAGAGCGAGCGGTACCCCAACCGCATCTTCGCGTCGGACGGTGCGTACAGCGACGCCGACCTGAGCTACGTCGACTTCGACAGCTTCTCCACGGACGACTTCACGCCCGGCACCTACAACTGAGCGTGATCTGATCCACCACGAAGGCCCCCGGTCTCTTCCGGGGGCCTTCGTCGTCCCCGTCGTCCGCGGCGCCACCGCCTTCCCGTGGTTCGACTCGCCCGGCACGCGGCGCCGCCACCGGGCGATCGTGACGGGGCCGCGTAGCGTGGAGGCATGGCACGAGTCGGCGGCAGGAACACGGTCTTCGCGTGGACCGTCGGTGTCGCCTGCGCCGCCGTGGTCGGAGCGTTGGTCTGGCTCGCCGCGCCCCTCGTTCCGGCCGGTCTGGTCTTCCTCGGCGACAAGGTGAACCCGCCCACCTCCGGGCCTGTCGCCGGCGACGGCGACGAGGTCGTGAGCGGAGAGCCCGCGGAGTGCCGCGACCTGTATCCCGATGCGCTGTGGTCGTCGCTCGTGTGGGAGGAAGGCTCGGTGCTCACTCCGTCCGATTCCGCGCCGGCATCCAGCGCCGACGGCTTCGTCGATGCGCTCGCACCGTCGGTGACGTTCACCTGCACGTGGAAGAGCGACGCGGGGGCGATCTCGACGACGCTCGCTTCCGTCGCAACGGACGCGGGTGCCATCGCCCGCACCGCGCTGCCGGCGCTCGGCTTCGAGTGCGGCGACGTCGCCGACCGCGTGCGCTGCACCCTCACGACCGAGGAGCGTCACGAGACGATCGAGGCGGGAGGCGGACGCTGGCTGTCCAGCGTGCAGGACGGGTGGCGGCCGGCCCGCTACGACGACGAGATCGCCGAACGGGTCTGGAGCTCCGCCGGCGACTGAGGCGTCAGGTGTCCGGCCACAGCGCGTCGATGATCGCGGTGGTGTAGCCGGCGGGAGCGAGGTTGGAGTACTGCGTGTCGACGATGATCCCGTCGCGGTAGTACAGCGTGCGCCCCTGGGTCACGGGGAGCGTCTCATGCTCCCAGGTGCGCTCGCAGCGGATGCCGCCACCCGGCTCGTAGCACGTGTAGCCGTCACGCCCGAGCTCGTACAGGGCGTCGGACGCCGCACGGTACGGCGAGAAGCCGATGAGCGTCACGAGCCAGGTCGCGGCGGCGCCCGGCTCGCCCCACGCGCACACGCGTGTGCTGTCGGGGCGGATTCCGCCTCCCATGCCGGGGGCGTTGAGAGGCACGCCGTCGAGCTCGGCGAGGACGCTGTCGGTGAGGATCTCGCGGCAGTCGTTCGGCAGCGGCGTGGTCGAGGCGGCCGGGCCGAAGGGGAAGCCGAGCAGTGCGGGGCCTGCCGGACTCGTGGTGGGGGCGGGGCTGGCTGGGGCCGAGGACGTACTGCCGGTGGGATCCGGTGCGGGCTCGGCGACACACCCCGCCAGAACGACCATCGCAGCGAGCGCGACCGCCGCCGCGGCGCTCCGCCCCGCCGCATCCCGGCTCCGTCGGATACCGGGCGAGTGTCGGGGGAGCGTCGTGCGCAACAGCATGCCGACAACCCTAGAAGCCCGACCTGGGTGCCGGCGTGCAGACACGGCGGCACGCCTTCCCGCTCCGGATGGACGGGGGCGCTACGCTCGCTGTGCGGTGGCGCGCGCCTCCGCGTGAGGAGTATCACCGCCATGAGCGATCCCCGTTACGGCGAAACCGCCGATCACACGACGCCGAACGACGACAGCACGAACGTCGACGATGTCGTCGGCCGCGCCAACGAGGGGCTCGCCGAGGCCGAAGCAGCCTCGCGCGACGCCGTCACTCCCGAGGAAGCTGCGGCAGGTCACCACGACCTGTCGTACATCGAGGCCGCGGGGGTCGACCCCGCGTACGAGGAGCCGGCGACAGTCGATGTCGACCGCGCCGAGGTGCCTGCGGAGACCCGTGCGGAAGCGCGTGCCGCCGATGCGCGCGCGGAGGAGACCGCGGCATCCGCCTCCGACCCCGTTGCGGCGCCCGCGGTCGTCACCGCCAGCGAACCCGTCGACCGCTCTGCGGAGACGACGGTGATCCCTCCTGCCGCGGCGGCTCCGACGGGGACGCCGGTCGCCGAGACGCCCGCAGCCGTGACCTCTACGGCTGCGCCCCAGCCGATCTTCGTACAGGCCCCCGAGGCTCCCCGCCCGCGCGGCAACCGTGGCGCCGCCGGCGCGATCGGCCTGTTGGCCGCGCTCGTGTACGGTCTTCTCTACCTCGCCGCCGCTCTCGCGTTCGGCGCGGTGGCGGGAGACGTCGACTCCGAGAATCTCGTCAGCCAGCTGACCGGTGCGCTCACCTCCTGGTGGTTCTGGGTGCCGGTCGCCGTGTTCTTCGTGGCGTTCTGGCTGCTCGGGGCGATCATCAACCGTGGCCGCTGGGGCCAGTGGGTCATCCTCGGGCTGCTGGTCGGTGCCGCCTCCTACGGCGGTCACCTGCTCGGCCAGCTCTTCCAGGCTCCGTTCTGGACGCTCACGGCGTCGCAGGGGGCGGAGCTGGTCGAGGGCGAGCTCCTCGCGCCGCTCGCGATCGTCGCCTTCATCCTGGGGCGTGAGATCACCATCTGGTTCGGGGCGTGGGTCGCCGCACGTGGCGCCCGGGTGACGGAGCTCAACAACGAGGCCCAGCGCGAGTACGAGCGCACGCTCGAGGCCGGCCCTCAGCTCCACCGGCTCTGACATGACCGGCTCCGCGCCCGGGCCGCACCCCTCGGTGCGCCCGAGCGCCGCGCTCGCGTTCTCCACCGCGGGCTTCGTGGCGCTGCTGATCGCCGGCCTCGGCGTGACGAGTCTGCTGGCGGATGCCGAGGTGATCCCGGTCGCCGGACTCGGCGCCGCCCCGGGCGTGGCAGGCTTCGCGGCGGCGACCGCGCTGTTCGCGGCGGCAGTGTGGGCAGCCGTCCGCGCACCGCGGCCGTCGTACCTCGCCGCGGCCGCCGCGGTGCCCGCAGCTTTCGTCGGGTATGTCGGGGGCGTCTGGCTCGGTGCATTGGTGACGGGGGTCGATCTGGCGCGGGCGTCGGCGGCGGCGGGGGGCTTCGCGATCAGCGTGTTCGCGCTCGTGCTGGTGCTGGCCGCGTTCGTGTCGGCGTGGGTCGCGGTGGCGCTCGTGCGCACCCGTGCGCACCGCCCCCGCTGGCCGTGGGAAGAGGACGACGAGCCCTGATCGGGCGAAATCCCGGCGGGAACCGCTCCGACAGGGAACAATGGATCGCGTGGAGCGGTCGATAGAGACCCAGGTGAGCCAGGCCGTCGACGCCTGGCTCCGATGGCTGCCGCGCTGGCAGCCCGCCACGCACCGGGGTCGTGTCGCGCCCTGCCGGCGCTGCTTCGGCTCGCCCGTGCTGTCGGCTGCCGGGCTCGGAGCGGACGTTCCGCACGGCGTGCAGCACGGCCTCTCGACGCGCGTCAAGACGATCGTCGATCAGGCGGTGGCGGCGTACACGTCCCGGAATCTTCCGATGCTGCAGGCCGAGCTCGATCAGCAGGCGGCGCGGAACCGGGCTCGCAGCTACCGCCCGGCGGAGGGCCTCGACCCGGAGTTCGAAGGGCTTCCTCTCGATCCCGACCCGGTGCCGGGCGCACCGTTCCTCTTCACGATCTCCGGCCTCGCGGATGAAGCCGATGCCGACATCCCCGCTCTGCCTCCGCTGTCCGATGAGGCGAAGGCGGCGCTGCGTCAGGAGGTCGCCCTCGCCGACGATTACGCGAACATGGTCGGCCGCGAGGTGTGCAGCATCCTGCTCCACCACCGCCTCCGCATCCAGGCGGCGGTGAGCCAGCATGTGGAGCCGCAGATCGAGGCGATGCTGGAAGAGCTGACGAAGTCGCTCGACGCGCCCTTCGACCCGGGTGGCGAGCAGGGGCTGCCCGATCTCTGATCGAGTCCGGATCGGTATCACGTGCGGGTTGTAGCGGGACCTAAGGTGGATGCCATGGATTCGACGATCGACGCCTCGCTGGCGCCCCTGGTCGGGGTGCTGGCCGTGGTCATCGCCATTGCGCTGTACGTGTGGATGGCACTGGCGCTGTCGGCGATGTTCCGCAAGATGGGCGAGGAGTCGTGGAAGGGCTGGGTGCCGTTCCTGAATCAGGCGACGGTGCTCGCGTGGGGCGGTTTCAACCCGTGGCTCATCCTGCTGCTGCTCATCCCCGGCCTCGGGGCCGTGATCGTCACCGTGCTGCTGGTGATCTCCGCCCACCGCATCAACCCGGGATTCGGCTACGGCACCGGCATGACGGTGCTGGCGGCGCTGCTGTTCGTCGTGTGGGCGAGCATCCTCGGCTTCGGTCCGACGCCGTGGCGCGGCGCGCGTCATTCCATGGCGCCGCCGGTCGCGCCCCGGCCGCCCGTTCCCACCATGCCGGCCGCACATGCTGCCGCGGGGGGATACGCGCCGCCCAGCCCCCCTGCTGGTGTGCCCGCCTTCCCGGCTGCCGGAGGTACGTCGGCGCCGGTGTTCGGGGCGGCTCCCATCGCCTTCACGCCCTCGGGCGGTGACACCGGCGCTCCGGCAGCCGGGTCGGGCTTCCGCCCCGCGTTCCCTGATGGGGGCGCGTTCGTCTCTCCCGCCGTGGGCGCGGCATCGGCCGACCCGGGTGCATCGGCAGACCTGGGTGCATCGGCAGACCTGGGTGCGGCGGACCGGGGCGCGCCGGATGCGGGCCGCGGACATCCCGTCTCCTCGGCGGACGACCGGCCCGCCTGGGCCTCGCGCGCCGACACCTCCGAAGGCGACATCGGCCGACGGGGGAGCGCCGCCCCGTCGTCCGCCGCCCCGGCGTGGGGCGCACCCGGCGACGCTCCGTCGCCGGGACGCGCGTCGTCGGCGGGGCCCTCGTGGGCTCCGCCCCCGCCCCCTGCTGCGGTGCAGACGCCCCCGGCGACGCCGGTCGAACCGGATGTCGCGTCGTGGCCGTCGGAGATCGACGACGTCTCGGCGGTCTCGCCGTCGCCGTTCCCGCCCAGTGCCGCGACGCGCTCGGCGGCTCGCGGCGCGGACGCGGACGCGCCGGAGCCCGGTGCCGGACTCATTTCGTTCGTGCCCGGACGTCGCTCCGACGACGCACCTGCGGATTCCGGTCCGATGACCCGGACCCCGGCGACAGCGCCCATCGATGCGCCCGTCTCCGCCCGTCGTGGCGAGCCCGCCGCCGACGTCTTCCCCGAGCTGTCGGGCGAGGTGTCGGCGGTCGTCGGGTCGCCCGCCGCCGGCACGCCGCTGTCGGCCCGGTCGTCGGTGGCTGCTCAGCAGCGTGCGGAGGCGGCGGCTGCGGCCGACCAGGACGACGTCGACGAGACGGTGATGGTGCGTCGCAAGAAGGTGGTCTGGCAGCTGGTGCCGGCATCCGCATCGCCCGTGGCCCTCACCTCGGACGTCGTGATCCTGGGGCGGCGCCCGTCGCCCGACGCCGCATTCCCGTTCGCGCAGCTGGTGCCGGTGCGCGACGACGCGCGCACGGTGTCGAAGACGCATGCGCGGCTCGAGCTGCGGGGCGAGAAGTGGCTCGTGACCGATCTGGGCTCGACCAACGGGGTGCTGCTGCGCACCCTGATGGGTGAGGAGATCGAGATCGAGCCGGGAACCGAGCTGGATGCCGGAGAGCGGTTCTTCCTCGGCGACGAAGAGTTCCACCTGCAGCACGACTGACGAAGCCCCCTCGCACGTCCCCCACTCTCGAGGAGCATGGATGACCGACGTCCCCCCGGACGCCGCCGTGGCACGCCACGCCGTTTCCGCCGACGACGCTGAACGCCTGGGATTCGTGGCTGCCGCGCCCGGGGTGCGGGCCTGGGCCTTCCTGATCGATGCCCTGATGGTGCTGCTGCTCGCCTCGCCGGCGGCGGCCGGGCTGCTCATCGATCTCGGCTGGGTGAGCACGCTGCTCGTGGTGCTCGGTGCGGTACTGCCCTCGGTGTTCTGCGTCATCCAGCTCGCCCTCCACGGGCGCCGCGGGGTGACCGTCGGCAAGGCATCCATGCGTCTGCGCTCGGTGCGCGTCGACGGCTACGGGCGGCCGGGCTTCTGGCGTGTCGTGCTGCGCGCGGTGGTGCTCACGGTCTCCAACGTGGTCCCCGTGGTCGGTCCGCTCGTGCTGCTGACGTCGAACCTGTGGAACCCGCGGGGCCGCAGCGTGCTCGACCGGGTGGCGGGATGCTGGCTGCTCGATGTGCGCGCGGGCATCGATCCGTTCGACGAGACGGCGATGCGCCGTGCCCGTCGCGCTCTGGAGGGCCCCCTGCGCGACGTGTCGGAGCACCTCCCGTCGCTCGCGACCGTGGCGACGGGGGAGCGCCCGGTGCTCGATGACCGCCGCTCCCGCGCGGGGATCGTGGGGGTGTCACGGCAGAGCTGGACGGAGCGTGCGGATGCGCCCGCCCCCGTCGTCTCAGCGGTCTCCGACCCGGCGGCGCCTTTCCTCGTGTTCGAGGACGGCTCGACGATCATCGTGCCGTCGTACGGCTTCATCGGGCGGATGCCGGAGGCGCCTCCGGGGCGCTCCGCCGACGTGCTGGTGACGCTCGAAGACCCGCAGCGCCTCCTGTCGAAGACCCATCTGGCGTTCGGCGTGGAGGCGGGTCAGGTGTGGCTCCTCGATCAGGGGTCGATCAACGGCACCGCGGTCGTCGGTGCGGATGGCAGTGACACACCCCTTCCGGCGGGCACCCGTGTGTCCGTGGACCACGGCACCGTGGTGCGGGTGGGCAGCCGCATGTTCCAGGTGCGTTATGGAGGACTGGGCGCATGAAGCTCAAACTCGCTCTCCGTCGAGAGGCCGCCGCGTCGGTGGATGTCATCGTCACCGCGGATGCCACCGCCACCGTCGAGGATGTCGCACGCGCGCTCGTCGACCCGGCGCGGCTGCCGGCATCGGCGACCCCGACGCTGCTCGTCGCCCCGCCGGCGGGTGAGCCGGTGCAGCTCGACCCGACGTCTCTCGTCGGCGACGCCCCGCTCGGGTCCGGCTTCGACGCCTCCGTCGTTCCCGCCAGTGCCGAAGCGTACGCGTCGGGCGGCGAGACGGCAGCCGTGCTCCAGATCCTCAACGGTCCCGAGGCCGGCAGGGTCGTGCCGCTGCCCCGGGGGACGACGATCATCGGCCGGGTGGCACCGGCGCAGGTCGTGCTGTCGGATCCGCAGGTCTCCAAGCGGCATGCCCGCATCGAGATCGATCAGGAGATCGAGGTCATCGACCTCAACTCCGCCAACGGGCTCCTCGTCGACGGCGGGCTCGTCCAGCGCGTGCGGGTGCTGCCGGGGCAGGTCATCACGATCGGCTCGACCGACGTCACCTTCATCAAGACGGAGGGGGCACCCGGTGCCGCCGACGATCGGGTGCTCGAGCGTGGCGGGATGCTCCTGTTCAACCGGTCTCCGCGCGTCGAGAAGCGGTACGCGGGGCGGGAGCACCGGCATCCGGTCATCCCGATGGAGGCCGACCCGCGGATCTTCCCGTGGCCCATGATCGCAGCCCCGGTGATGCTCGGCTTCGCGATGTTCGGCATCACGCAGCGCCCCGCGACCCTGCTCATCGTGTTCATGGCGCCGCTGATGATGCTCGGGAACTTCATCGGGCAGCGCACGCAGCAGGGGAAGAAGCTGCGGCTGGAGATCGCGACGTTCGAACGGCAGATCGACGAGCTCGAAGACGCATTGGCGGCCGAGGAGGTCGTCGAGAGGGAGCGGCGTCGGGAGGAGGCGCCGCCGACGGCGACGGTGTATCAGCAGGCGATGCGCCTGGGTCCCCTGCTGTGGACGCGGCGCCCGGAGCACTGGAACTTCCTGTCGCTCCGGCTCGGGTCGGGGACCGCCCCCAGCCGCAACACCGTGCAGGAGGTCAACGACCAGCGGGGCATCGCGGAGTACGCCGACCAGGTGGCCCGTGTGCGCGACCGCTTCGCGCAGATCGAGGACGTCCCGCTGATCGAGCTTCTCCCGTCGGCGGGAGCGATCGGGCTGGCGGGGCCCCGCCAGCCTGTCGGCGATGTGCTGCGCGGCCTCGGCGTGCAGCTGTTCGGGCTGCACGCGCCGAACGAGGTCATCACCGCGGCGATCGTGGACCCCGCCTGGACGCCCGACGTCGAATGGATGAAGTGGCTCCCTCACACCACGAGCCCCCAATCGCCGTTCGCCGACATCGCCCTGGCAGACAGTCAGTCGGCCGGGACGGTGCTCCTGAACGCGCTGGAGGAGGCGATCCTGGAGCGACTGTCGGGCTCGCCGTCGCACCGCGGCCCGCTGCCCCCGCAGGACACGTCGATGGAAGCGGGAAAGCATGTCGGTGAGCGCCCCTCGGAGCGTTCCTCGTCGGCCGGCGATGTCGCACTCGTGCTGATCGTCACCAACGACGCGCCGGTCGACCGTGCCCGGCTCACGCAGATCATCGAGCGGGGCCCGGATGCCGGGGTGTACACGGTGTTCGTCGCGCCGACGGTCGAGTCGCTCCCGGCCGCCTGCCGCACCTATCTCGATGTCACGGGCGGCCTCGACGACGCGTCGGTGGGCTGGGTCCGATCGGGCGACCGCATCGACGGCGTCACGGTCGAGGGCGTCTCCCGCGAGTACGCCGAGCACTTCGCCAAGCGACTGGCGCCCGTCGTCGATTCGAGCTCCGTCGCCCCCGACGCGTCCGATCTGCCGCAGAGCGTGGCGCTGCTGCGCCTGATCGGAACCGACCGGGCGACGGAGCCGTCTGCCGTGCTGGAGCGCTGGCGTCAGAACGCCTCGATCATCGACCGCTCCCGCACCCCGCGGCCGCGCCTCAAGCGTGCCGGCACTCTCAAGGCCTATATCGGTCAGGGCAGTCCCGATGCGATGTCCCTCGACCTGCGCACCCAGGGACCGCACGCCCTCGTGGGTGGCACGACGGGTTCGGGCAAGAGCGAGTTCCTGCAGGCGTGGGTGCTCGGCATGGCCGCCGAGTACAGCCCCGACCGTGTGACGTTCCTGTTCGTCGACTACAAGGGCGGGTCCGCGTTCGCGGACTGCGTCGACCTCCCGCACTGCGTGGGACTGGTCACCGACCTGAGTCCGCATCTCGTGCGGCGCGCATTGACGAGCCTGCGCGCCGAGCTCCATCACCGCGAGCACCTGTTCAACCGCAAGAAGGCGAAAGACCTCCTGGAGCTGGAGAAGCGGCAGGACCCCGACACCCCGCCCGCCCTCGTGCTCGTGATCGACGAGTTCGCCGCCCTCGCCACCGAGGTGCCGGAGTTCGTCGACGGGGTCGTCGACATCGCCCAGCGTGGCCGCTCGCTCGGCATCCACCTGATCATGGCCACCCAGCGCCCCGCGGGCGTCATCAAAGACAACCTCCGGGCGAACACGAACCTCCGTGTCGCGCTGCGCATGGCCGACGCCGCCGACTCCAACGACGTCGTCGGCGATGTCGTCGCCTCGACGTTCGACCCCTCCATTCCCGGGCGCGGCATCGCCAAGACCGGCCCCGGACGCCTCGTGCCGTTCCAGTCCGCGTACGCGGGAGGCTGGACCACCGACGAGCCCGATCGCGCGCAGGTGCGCGTGGCCGAGCTGCGCTTCGGCTCGGTCACCCTGTGGGAGAACGACGACGACCGCCGCGAGTCCGACACGCACGACGAGGACCTCGGACCCAACGACCAGAAGCGCCTGGTGGCGAACCTCGTCGCCGCCACGCGCGAAGCGGGGCTGCCTGCCCCACGGCGACCCTGGCTCGACGACCTCGCCACGACCATCGATCTGCGGAGCCTGCCGCTGGAGGGGGACAGTCGCATCCCGCTGGGGCTTGCCGACATCCCTCAGCGGCAGCTCCAGGAAGCCGTGTACTTCTCGCCCGACACCGACGGTCACATGCTCGTGTACGGCACGAGCGGTGCCGGGAAGTCGGTCGTGCTGCGCTCGGTCGGCATCGCCGCCGGTGCGCGCCCTGAGGCGGGCCGCGCGGCCGTGTACGGCATCGACTTCGGCACCGGCGCCCTCCGCTCGCTCGAGGTGATGCCGCACGTCGGGTCGGTGGTGGCGGGCGACGACGTGGAACGCGTGCAGCGACTGCTGCGCACCCTCCGCGGCATGCTCGATGACCGGGCGAAGCGCTTCTCGGAGGCGGGGGCGGCGACCCTGTCGGAGTATCGCGCCATCACCGGCGACCTCCAGGAGCCGCGTGTGCTCGTCCTGCTCGACGGGTTCGGCGTCTTCAAGCAGGACTGGGAGACGGTCTCCGCCCGCGCTCCGTTCTACGCCATCTTCATGCGGCTGCTCGGCGAGGGGCGCCCCCTCGGCATCCACGTGGTCGCGACCGCCGATCGCTACGGCGCCGTGCCCACGGCCGTCAGCGCCAACGTCACCAAGCGGGTGGTGCTGCGGATGTCGGATGAGGGTGCGTATGCGATCCTCGGTGTGGCCAAAGACGTGCTCAGCGAGCGCAGTGCCCCCGGCCGCGCGATCGTCGACGGGCTGGAGACGCAGATCGCCGTCATCGGCGGCACGACGAACGTGGCCGAGCAGAATGCCGCCGGCGCCGAGTTCGCCCGCGACCTGCGGGCGCGCGGAGCGGTCGAGGCCCGCAACATCGGCTCGCTCCCGACGGAGCTGCGCGCGGCATCCCTCCCCGATCGCGTCGACGACATGCCGGTGCTCGGCATCGGCGACGACACGCTCGGCCCGAAGGGGTTCGAGCCCGTCGGCGCCTTCGTGGTGGCCGGACCCCCGCAGTCGGGGAAGACGACCACGCTGCGCGGCATCGTGGCGGCCATGGAGCGCTTCGACCCCCAGACGGAGATGTTCCACTTCGGCGGGCGGCGTGCGGCGCTGCGCGACCTGCGCCCGTGGCGACGTGCGGCCACCGGGATCGACGACGTGCGCGCGCTCGCCAAGGAGCTCAAGGACATCGTCTCCGACGAGAGCGTGCCCGCCCGCATCCTCGTCGTCGTGGAGAACGTCACCGAGTTCGGCGACACGGATGCCGAGCGGCCGCTGAAGGAGCTGTTCCAGGCGATCAACCGCAGCGACCATCTGCTCATCGCCGACGGCGACGTTACCCAGCTCTCCAGCGGCTATGGACTCATCGGCGAGCTGAAGGCGGGACGCCACGGCATCGCCCTGAGGCCGGACAGCTACGACGGCGAATCGCTGTTCAAGGTGCCGTTCCCCAAGGTGCAGCGGCACGAGTTCCCCGCAGGCCGGGGACTGTTCGTCGAGAACGGGCGCTTCGTCACCGTGCAGACTCCGCTGGAGTGAGCCCGCGACGCGTGGCGAATGCTAGCGGATGAAGACCGGGGAGTTCTCCCCATTGGTGCAGGACGATCGGGTCTTTAGCCTGTTCAGGCCGGGAGTTCCGGCGAACGGATTTCAGGAGGATCGAATGGCTGACTTCAAGGCGTCGTATGGCGAGATGGAAGCGATGGCGGGAAAGCTCGACAGCGGTCGTGAGGAGATCGGCGATGTGCTTCGCCGGTTGAAGAGCGATGTGGATCGT
>JAEYVZ010000027.1 GCA_023431405.1 Actinomycetes bacterium | reverse complement strand
ATCACGCGCTCCGCGACCGCCTCGCCCAGACGACGGCACTCCGTCCGTGTGGCCGGTGCCGCGGCGCGGCTGACCTGCCCGCCAGTCGCCGCAGACACGCCCGTTCGACCCGCGGCCACCGCACTAGCATGGGCCGGTGGGGTTCTTCGAGTTTCTCGGCAGCTACTGGTGGCTGGTGTTTCCGCTCATTCCGGTGATCGGCGGAATCTCGAGTGCGCTCGAGCGAAGCTCCAGCCGCCGTCACAAGCGCAAGCTTGAGATGATCCGCGCGAAAGGCGAGCTGCGCGCCGCTGAAGCCCTCGCGCGCACGGCTCCCGTCGCGACTGTGTCGGAGCCGAAGCCCATCACCCGCCCGCAGCCGCTGCCCGACCAGCTCGCCAAGCTGTTCGCCGCGCACGATGCCGTCACGCAGCGCTGGCTGGAATACGAGCTCGACGTCGCGAAGATCATCGACTTTCCCGCCATGAGCGATGGCCGCCAGCCGCTCACCGCCGCGTTCCTCAAAGCGAAGCGCGTCGCCGACGGGTTGCGCCCGGCATCCGCCACTGCCAAGGTCACCGCCGACCAGGTGGCGGAGTACCGTGCCGCCGTCACCGATTACGAGGTCGCGTTCGATCTCGCGGAACGTGACGCGCGTCGCCAGTCCGACTCCGGGTTCACGGAGGCCGAGCGCAAGCGGCTGCAGAAGGCGAAGCAGCTGCTCACGGTCGCGGTGGACGCCGCCGCCACTCCGGCTGAGCGGCAGGCGGCCTACAAGCGCGCTCGCCGCGAGCTCGACGGCCTGATCGCGGTATCCGACGAGGCGATCGTCGTGCTGGAGAAGAGGGTCGCGCTGGAGCTGGAGGCTCCCGAGTCCGACTGACCGCCGGCCCACCTCCTCCGTGGGGCCGCGCTCGTGTCACGCTTTGCGCCGCGCGAGCGAGGCAACCATGCGCGGTCTCGTGGGCGGAGGGGTTGACAACGGGGTGCATACGTTGCATGGTTACTTAGTCAAGTAACTAACCAATCAAGTGGAGGTCGGGATGATCGAAGAAGGCCGGGCGCTCTTCCTGCAGATCGCAGAGAGCGTGGAGGACTCGATCATCGACGGCGCACTGGCCGAAGAGGCACAGGCGCCGTCGACGAACGAGCTCGCCGCCTTCTATCGCATCAACCCCGCCACCGCCGCGAAGGGAATCGCGATGCTCACCGACAAGGGTGTGCTCTACAAGCGGCGCGGCATCGGGATGTTCGTGGCCCCCGGGGCGCGCGATCTGCTGCTCTCCGAACGGCGCACCGCATTCGCTGCCCGCTACCTCGACCCGCTCCTGGCTGAGGCCCGCAAGATCGGCCTCGGCCCCGACGACCTCGGGCGCCTCCTCACGGAGCGCGCCACCCACCTCGACGGCGCGAACCCCGGCGCCGCCCTCACGGAAGGAACCGCACGATGACCGCCGTCATCGAGGTGAACAACCTCACCAAGCGCTACCGCGACACCCTGGCTGTCGACAACGTCAGCTTCACCATCGAGAAGAACACCATCTACGGCCTGCTCGGCCGGAACGGCGCAGGAAAGACGACCGTCATGTCGATCCTCACGGCGCAGAACTTCGCCACGAGCGGCGATGTGCGCGTCTTCGGCGAGCACCCCTATGAGAACGCGAAGGTGCTCAGGCGCATGTGCTTCGTGCGGGAGAGCCAGAAATACCCCGACGACGCCACTCCCGCCCACGCCCTGCGGATCGCCCGCATCTTCTATCCCCACTGGGACGAGGAGTTCGCGGCCCGACTCGTCGACGACTTCCAGCTTCCGATGAAGACACGCATCAAGAAGCTCTCACGCGGCCAGCTCAGCGCCGTCGGCGTGATCATCGGGCTGGCGAGCCGCGCCGAGATCACCTTCTTCGACGAGCCCTACCTCGGACTGGATGCCGTCGCCCGACAGATCTTCTACGACCGGCTGCTCGAGGACTACGTCGAGCACCCGCGCACGATCATCCTGTCGAGCCACCTCATCGACGAGGTCTCCAACCTCCTCGAACGCGTGATCGTCATCGACAAGGGACGCATCATCATCGACGAGTCGACCGAGGCCCTGCGCGGCCACGCGTCGAACATCATCGGCGACGCCGCAGCGGTCGACGCGTTCACCGAGGGACGCGAGGTGATCCATCGCGAGACGCTCGGACGCGTGGCATCCGTCACTGTCCTCGGCGAACTCACCGCCGCAGACCTCGCGCGCCTCGACGACGCAGGGCTCGACGTGGGCCCGGTGTCGCTGCAGCAGCTCATCGTGCGCACCACCCAGTCCGCACACGGGTCCGACCCGACCCACGACGCGTCGCCGGCACCGGGCGCGACCGATCTCGACAGCACCGACCTCGACCGAGGAGCACTCCGATGAACCGCACGTTCAACGTCGTCCGCATGCAGCTGGTCAACAAGCAGACGTACCTCTGGGTGCCCCTCATCATCCTCTCGGGCTCCCTGCTCATCACCCTCGCCGTCTACAGCGTGCTCAGCAGCGCCGGCATCGATGGACCGAAGTACGGCGGCGGCGCGCAGGCACCGCTGTGGTACTTCGCGGTCGTGGGCGTGCAGGCGCTCGCGTTGACGTTCCCCTTCTCGCAGGCCATGAGCGTCACGCGTCGCGAGTTCTACCTCGGCACGCTTCTCACGGCCGGGCTGACATCGGCGATCCTCGCGGGGGTCTTCGTGGTGGGCGGCCTGGTCGAGGAGGCGACCAACGGCTGGGGGCTCAACGGGTACTTCTTCTATCTGCCGTGGGTGTGGGAGGCGGGCCCCGGCGGCGCGGCGCTCTTCTTCTTCGCCTTGGCGATGCTGTTCTTCACCGTCGGGTTCTGGGCGGCGACGATCTACAAGCGCTTCGGCAGCACCGTGCTCACCGCATCATTGGTGGGGATCGCGCTGATCCTCGTCGGCCTGCTGTGGCTCGCCGGACGGATGAATGCCTGGGCCGAGATCGGCGCCTGGCTCGCCACGCAGGGCGCCCTCGGGCTCTCGCTGTGGGGCCTCCTGCTGATCGCCGTGCTCGCCGGCACCAGCTACCTCACGCTGAGGCGCGCAACTCCCTGAGACCAGCACGTCTGGGCAGACGGCGCCGCCGGGACCTGAT
>JAEYVZ010000014.1 GCA_023431405.1 Actinomycetes bacterium | reverse complement strand
TCTGCGACGTGACGTCGCTGACGTAGCCGATGGGGGGCATGGGTTCCTCCGGGGTCAGACGAACGGGTTCAGACGAACAGGTCGATGCCGGCGGCGCCGGCGGCGGGAGCGGTGGATGCCGACGGGGCAGCGGCAGGGCCGGCGGGAGCGTCGTGCTCGTCGCGGCGGGTGGCGGAATGACCCGCCGGGTCGCCCGCTCCGGAGCCGCCTGATCCGGAGCCGCCCGCCGACGACTGACCGGATGCCGATTGGCCGGCGGTCCATCCGGTGCCCGCCCCGGTGGAGCCCTGGTCGCCGCGGGGGGCGTCCGTCGTGGCGACGGCGAGGGTCGAGTGCGGCGCGAGCACCGCCAGGTCGCGGCGGAGGTCGACGAGCAGGGCTCGCAGTGCGTCGCGTCCGGCGGCGGAGCCCGACACGAGCTCGATCGCGATGCTGCCGCCGGAGATGTGCGCCTTCACGGTGACGGGACCGAGGTCGTCGGGCGAGACGCGCACGGTCATCGTGTGCTCGCCGTCGCCGCGGGAGGCGAGCGACATGACGGGCGCGGTGAGCTGCTGGGCGAGCGGGCTGCGGGCGGCGGCAGGTGCGGCCGCCGCGGGCGGTGCGGCATCCGGGGCGCCCGTCGACGGTGCCGAGGCTGCGGCTCCGCTGAGGAGGCTGGTGGCAGACGGGCCGGCGTCGGCATCGGCCGGAGAGGCGGCGGCGACGGCGGTCGCACTGGCGGATGCCCGCGAGACGGCCTGGGCGATGGCGACCCCGAGCGGCGAGTCGGCGATGCCCGCGCCCGCGGCATTCAGCGGCGAGGCTCCGGAGCCGTCTGCGGCCGCCGTGAGTGCCTGGGCGACAGCGCGCACGGCGGGGGCGGAGAGGTCGGGAGCGCCGGGCGACAGCAGCGATGCGACGGCCGCGAGCGCTGCCCGGTCGGCCGTGGCCGGGGCCGTGCCGGCGGCGGTGACGGTGGCAGCCTGGCCCGCGGCGGCAGGCGACACGGATGCCGTGGGGGCGGCCTCGGCCGCGGGCACCATGCGCCGGATGGTGGCGATGTCGCCGTCTGTGAGCCAGTTGTTGCGGTGCTCGACGACCTTCCCGGGGCTCGGGGCGTGGATGACCATGCCGTCGCCGGCGTAGATGACGATGTGGCCCTCACCCTTGGTGACGATGAGGTCTCCGGGCTGCGCCTCGGCGAGCGAGGGGACTTCGACCCCCACATCCGCCTGATCCTTCACGACGCGCGGCACGTCGATGCCGAGATCGGCGAGCACCCGCTGCACGAGGCCGGAGCAGTCCATGCCTGAGCGGTCCTCGCCGCCGAAGACGTACGGCACGCCCAGATAGTTCTTCGCCTGCGCGACGATGTCGGCGCCCGTCACCTCGCCCCCGCGCGGCGTGGCGTACTCACCGGCATCCCGGACGGCCTCGGCGAACGCGCTCGCCGAGGCGCTCTGCGTGCCGTTCGTGCCTCCCATCGTGCTGCCGGTCGCAGCGCTCTGGCCGGTGCGGCCGGTCGAGGATGCCGCGGCGGGCTCTGCCGACACACTGCGGATGCGCTGCTGGATGTCTTCGATCCTCCCGAGGACGGCGAGCAAAGCGGTCATGAGAGCTCCTCGTGGGCGGGGCGGAGGGCGATCTCGTCGAGGGCGGCCTGCTCCTGGTGCTGGAGGCGGGACTGCTCCCGGCGGGCGTGGGCGTCGGCGAGACGGCTGAGGCCGTGCTCGTCGATCCGGGCGCTGGCGTGCTCCGCGCGTGCGGTGACGACGGCGGCCTCCTGCGCGTCGCTGAGCGAGCGGAGGTCGGCGAGCAGGCTCCGGGCGGCGACCCTGCTGGCGGCCAGGGCGGCGAGGGTCCGCACGTCTTCGGGGGCGTCGGCGTCGCTGGTGAGCGATGCGCGCACCTGACGGTCGCGCGCTTCGGTGCGGGCGTGCTCGAGGGAGGCGCGGGTGAGGCGTTCCGCGGCGGCGCGCTCCTGGATGCCGCGCACGCGCAGCAGCCCGGCGAGAGGGAAGGCACGGCTCATGACAGATCTCCGAACGTCGAGACGAGGTCGGCGAGCCGGCGCCAGGACTCCTCCGGCGGCGACTTCTCGTCGAGCGCCTGGGTGAGGAAGGCGGTGATGGCCCGTTCGTGGGCGAGGGCGGCGTCGACGCGGCGGTCGGCGCCTTCCCGGTACGCGCCGATGCCGATCAGATCGCGCGCGTCCTGGCGTGCCGACAGCACGGTGCGAAGGGCCGACGCCAGCGCACGCTGCTCCCGCGTGGCGACCTTGCTCTCCAGTCGCGACACCGAGCCGAGCACGTCGATCGCCGGGTGGTGTCCGGTGACGGCCAGGGCGCGGTCGAGCACGAGGTGGCCGTCGAGGATCGACCGGACGGTGTCGGCGACCGGCTCGTTGTGGTCGTCGCCCTCGACGAGGACCGTGTAGACCCCCGTGATCGAGCCGCGCCGGTCGGTGCCGGCCCGTTCGAGAAGGCCCGCGAGGATCGGGAAGGTCGACGGCGGGTAGCCGCGGGTGGCGGGCGGCTCTCCCGCGGCGAGGCCGATCTCGCGCTGCGCCATCGCGACGCGGGTGAGCGAGTCCATCATCAGCATGACGTGCCCGCCCTGGTCGCGGAACGCCTCGGCGATGCGGGTGGCGGTGGAGGCGGCGCGCAGCCGCGCGAGGGCGGGCTGGTCGGAGGTGGAGACGACGACCACCGAGCGGGCCAGGCCCTCCGGGCCGAGGTCGTCCTCGATGAACTCGCGCACCTCTCGCCCGCGCTCGCCGACGAGGGCGATGACGTTGGCATCCGCGCTCGATCCCCGCGCGATCATCGACAGCAGCGACGACTTCCCGACGCCCGAGCCGGCGAACAGTCCCATGCGCTGGCCGCGTCCGATGGGTGTGAGGGTGTCGATGGCGCGCACCCCGGATGCCAGGGGCTCGCTGATGCGCGCGCGATCCATGACCGACGGTGGCTCGTGGTCGAGGGTGACGCGGGGGGCGATGAGGGGTCCGAGGTCGTCGATCGGGCGGCCGAGGCCATCGATGATGCGGCCGAGCACCGCGGGGCCGACGGGAACGCGTGCGCGCCCCGACATCGACAGCGCGCGTTCGCCCACACGCAGGCCGTCGGTGGCCGACAGCGGCATGCATCGCAGCGCGCCGCGCTCGGCGGCGACCACCTCGGCGGGAACGCCGTCGCCGATCGTCACCAGGTCGCCGACGGCGCCGGTGAGGCCGCGCACTTCGACGCCGAGTCCGAGCACGCGTGAGACGGTCCCCGACCGCTCCGGCCGCGCGGCCTCGATCACGGCGCCCCAGCCGCTCATGCCGATGCCTCCCGGAGGGCGGCCCGCGCACGGGCGAGCGCGTCGTTCACGCGCAGATCGACCTGGCCGTCGGGAACGTGCACGACGGCGTCACCCGGCCTCAGTGACGCGGAGGTCTCGACCGTGAGGGTCGTCGGCCGCTCGCCCAGCTCGTCGAGGATGGCGGCATCCGCCTCGCTCAGCACGATGACTGCGTCGGCCGCGTCGGCGGCGCGCTCTGCGCGGGCGAGCGCCGTGCGGGCGGCACGCACGGGGTCGGACAGCTCCCGTTCGAGGATCGTCTCGGCGAGTTCGACGGCCAGCTCCCACACGCGCTGCTCGGCGAAGGCGGCGAGGTCGTCGATGCGGGCGGTGAGGGATGCCGCGGCCGCCTCGACCGCTGTGCGGCTGGCGGTCATCGCCGCCGCTGCCGCCTCCGCGGCGGCACGGCGTTCGGCATCGACACGCTCCGCTTCGCGGCGGGCCTGCACCGCGGCATCCCGCAGCCCTTGCGCGAAGCCCAGCGCATGCCCCTCGCGCCGGGCGCGCTCGCGCTCGCGCTGGTCGGCAGGGCCGGACAGTCGGGGGATCTCTCGGCGCACGAACGCGTCAGTTGACATATTCGTCCTCGTCTCCGCGCCGCACCCGGATGTCTCCGGTCGCCTCGAGGGTGCGGATGGTGCGCACGATCTCCGAGCGGGCCTCCTCGACCTGCGAGACGCGCACGGAGCCGAGCAGGCGCGACTCCTCGTCGAGCACCTCCCGGTTGCGCTCGGTCATGTTGCGGCGGATGACCGCGGCGACCTCGCCGGGGGCGCCCTTCAGCGCGAGGGCGAGCACGCGGATCTCGATGCCGCGCAGCACCCGCTGGGCGTCGCGGTCGTCGAGCACGACGACGTCGGCGAACGTGAACATGCGCGAGCGGATGTCTTCGGCCAGCGCGCTGTCGCGGGCTTCGAGATTCGACAGGAGCGCCTTCTCGACCGTGGCATCGGAGCGGTTGATGATGTCCACGAGCGGCTGGACGCCGCCGAGGGTCTCGCGGGCGTCGCGCGTCGCGAAGGCGCCGGAACGGGCGCGCAGCGAACCGGCGACGATCGACACGGCATCCTGCGACGCGGTTCCCATCGTCGCGATCGCGTGGGCGACATCGGTGCGAGCGGGGTCGGAGAGCTCTGCGAGCACGGCGGCGGCGCGATCGACGGGCAGATGCGCCAGCACGAGGGCGATCGTCTGCGGCAGCTCGCCCTCGACGACGCTCGCGATCTGCGCCGGCTCGATCGTGGTCAGGAAGTCGAACGACGAGCCGGTCATCGCCGACGACACCTTCGTCAGCACGCCGGCCGCCCGCTCCGAACCGAACGAGGCCTCGAGGAGGCCGGTGGCGAGGTCGCGTCCGCCGCGGGCGGGCGGAAGATGCCCCTGCAGCAGGCGGTGGAAGTCGGTGAGGGCGGCGTTGGTCGTGTCGGCATCGAGGTCGCGCAGCCGGATGATCTCGGCGGCGACCACCTCGGCCTCCTCGTCGTTCAGGTGCTTCATGACCTCGACGGCCAGCGCCCGGTCGAGGTTCATCATCACCACGGCGGCCTTCTGCGGTCCGGTGAGCGTGCTCATGCGTCCTGCCGATCGCGCACGAGCTGGCGGAGGAGGTCGGCAGCGCGGGCCGGATCGCGGCGGGCGAAGTCGCCGATCTCCGCGCGGCGGCGGTCGAGGGTCATCTGGCTGAGCTCCGGCTCCGGGTCGGGGTCGAGCACGGCGGTCGCGAGGGTCTCGGCCGGCGACGACTCGATCTGCGGCGCCGGGGTGCCCAGGGCGATCGCCTCGAACTCGTCGAACGGGTCGCCGACCGGTGTGAGGGTCAGCACCTCGCCCTCGGGGCGGGCGGCGCGGCGGCGGCGGCGCATGATGAGCGCCGCGACGATGGCGATGATGGCGACGAAGGCGACGACTCCGACGATGACGGCCATGCGCAGGGTCTCTGCGGAGCGCTCCGCGGCCTCCGCCTCGCGGGCGGCGTCGAGAGCGGCCTGCGCGTCGGTGGCGGCGCCGGCGCTGAAGGGCACGAGCTCGACGGTCACGGCATCGCCGCGGTCGGGGTCGGCGCCCGCCGCCGAGGTGACGAGAGCGGTGAGCTGGTCGATGTTGAGTCCTTCGACGGTGGCGTCGACGGCCACCGCGACCGTCTGGCGCGTGATGGCACCGGCGGGGGTCGTCGTGCTCTCGATGGTCTTGTTGACCACGTTGGTGCGGGAGGTCTGCGTCGACTCGTAGGTCCCGCCGTCGCCGCCGACGGTCACTTCGCCGCCGAGCACGCCCGGGTTCCGGTTCGTCCCCGTGTAGGTCTCCGTCGAGGTCTCCTCGGTCACCGACGGCTCGCCCTCGACGGGCTCGTACGTCTCGTCGATGCGTTCGGTGCTGGCGTTCTGCATCACCGCCGAGACGGACACGGTCGCGTGGCCTTTGCCGACGACGGTGTCGAGGAGCTGCTGCACGTTGGCGGCGGTGCGCACCTCGTAGGCGCTCGCCTGCTGGTCGGTCGTGCGGGTCGTGTCGCCGCCGATGGCCGAGAGCGTCCGGCCGGAGCTGTCGATGACGGCGACGTTCTCGGGCTTCATGCCGCTGACGGCGGCGGAGGTGAGGTGCACGATCGCCTCGACCTGCTCGGTCGGCAGCGTCGTGCCCCCGGCCGTCTCGATGAACACGGATGCCGTCGGGTCGACGGTCTCCGACACGAACACGCTCTCCTCGGGGATGGCGAGCTGCACCGACGCGGTGCGGACGTTCTCGATCGCCCCGATCGTGCGGGCCAGTTCGCCCTCGATCGCACGCTTGTAGGTGACCGACTGCTGGAACTCGGAACTGGTGACGCCCATCGTGTCGAAGAGGGAGTAGCCGTCGGTGCGACCCCGCGGGAGCCCGGCGGATGCCGCGGCGAGCCGCTGCTCGTACACCGCCGCCTCCGGCACGAGCACCGTCGAACCGCCGTCGGCGAGCTCGTAGCTCACGGCTGCCCCGCGCAGCTGCTCGACGACGGCGCTCGCGTCTTCGGCGGAGAGGCCGGAGAACAGCGGGGACATCGCCGGGCGCGACAGCCAGCTCGACAGGGCGAACACGCCCATCGCGAGCACGGCCACGCCGATGATGGCGATCGTGCGCTGCGCGAGCGTGAACGAGCCGACGGCGGCCTTGAGGCGACCGAAGACGGAGGTGACGGCGGCGGGCATCAGGCCTGCATCCGCATGATCTCGTTGAACGCGTCGACACCCTTGTTGCGCACGGCGGAGATCAGCTCGAGGGTCACCGAGGCGCGGGTGGACGCGATCATGGCGGAGTGGATGTCGTCGAGGTCACCGGTGACCGCCGCGACGGCCAGCTCGTTCGACGTCGACTGGAGGCGACGGAGCTCGTCGACGGCGCCGGTGACGCTCTCGGCGAACGAGGCGCCGGAGTCGCCCGCGGCACGGTCGGTGCCCGTCAGCGAGGGGAGGGAGGAGAGCCCGCTCGCGCCGAGCGACCCGGTGATCGATTCGAGACCTGACAGCGGAGGCATCAGCGCCTCCCGATCTGGAGCGCGGCCTCGTACGACGACTTGGCACGGTCGACCACGGCGGCGCTGGCCTGATAGCCGCGCTGGGCGAGGATCAGATTGCTCATCTGCTGTCCGAGGTCGATGTCGGGGTAGCGCACATATCCGGCTTCGTCGGCGAGCGGGTTGTCGGGCTCGTAGACGAGACGGCCTTCGTCGTCTCCCCACGCGACGCCCGCGACCTCCACGCCCCCGCGCGCCTCGTCGGCCTGCACGGCCACGTACCGCTCGCGGAAGGCGGCCTCGTCGCCGGAGACGGCCGTGTTGATGTTCGAGATGTTGTCGCTGAGGGCGTCGAGCCAGATGCGGTGCGCAGTCAGGCCCGAGCCGGCGATGGCGATGGCATCGAATGTCATGATGTCCTCAGAGCGGTCTGCACCGAGGTGAAGGCGCCGCCGACGGCCTGCGATGCGAACTGGTATCGCAGCACGGTGTCGATGTTGGCGAGGGTCTCGGTGTCGAGGTTGACGTTGTTGCCGTTGAGGCGGGTCGGGTCACTCGATTCGGAGACGGATGCCGTGACACGGCCGTCGCCGCGACGCACGGATGCCGCGAGCTCGGCCTCGAACGACACGACCTTGGCGAGGTAGCCGGTCGTGTTGACGTTCGCGATGTTGTCGGCGATGGCGCGCTGGCGCTGCGACAGGCCGTTCAGCGCGCTCGTGAGCGCGGTGGTGGTCACTGATTCGAGCACGAAACTGCTTTCGTCTTCGGATGAGTGGCCGATCCGTGGCCGAGGGTCGAGCGATCCGTGCTCTCCACCCTCTATCGGTCATCCCCGACGATGCGTTAGGAGACGGTGGCGGACGCGCTCATCCGTCGCAGTCGACGTAGGCGGCGGTGTCGGGGCGTCGCCCGGGGATGAGGCGTGCGGCATCCAGCTGTGCCTGCACGGTGCCGAGCTCGTCGTGCACGGCCGCCATATCGGCGCGCAGCTGCGCCGTGCGCTGGAGCTGCCGCGCCGCGATCTCACGGGCGCGTTCGACGAGGTGCGGGGGGAGGGGGCCCAGCGTGGGGTCGGGTGCCCACATCGTGCCGTCGGCAGACTCGAGGTCGCGCTCGAACAGATCGAGCTGCGCATCCCACGCGCTCACGCGCCGACGGCCATCATGTCGGCGGCCTCGTGCCACGCGTCACGCAGCGGCACGAGGATCTCGAGGCACTCGCGGGTGCGCTCGGCGTCGCGGCCGATGTTCGCGCCGATCAGCGTGCGGGTGAGGTAGCCGTAGATGGAGCGCAGTGAGGCGCTTCCCTCCCAGTCGGGGGCGAGCGAGCCGGTGAGCTCCGCGACGATCTGCTGAGCGTGCTGGAGAGCGGCGTTGGCGGACTCCCAGTCGCCCGTGCGCTGGGCGGCTTCGGCACGCTCGACATCGAGGACGAGCCGGTCGTACAGCATCGTGACCAGGCGCTGCGGGCTGGCCGAGAGGATCGCCTCCTCGCGGTAGCGCTGCTGGGCGCGCAGGGCCGCGTTCACGACGACTTCCTCGAGGCGGTGAGCCCGTCGATCTGCGACGTGAGGAACGACTGCTGCGACTGCAGCCGCGAGAGCATCGTCTCCATCGCGGCATAGGTGCGCTCGAGCGTCGCCCGCCGCTGGGCGAGGCGCACATCCCACTGACCGAGCTGCTCCGAGATGCGCTTGACCTCGTCCTGCTGTCCCGTGATGCGGGAGGTGAGCAGACCCTCGTACTTGTCGGAGTACTGATCGGTGACGTCCTGCACGCGCGTCGTGATGCCGGAGAACACGCGGTCGACGGCGGCGGGATCCTTGGCGAGCGCGGCGGTGAACGCCGCCTCGTCGAACGAGAGCACCCCCGCCTTGTCGAAGGAGATCCCGATCGTCGAGGGCGAGGTGCCGTCGACGGGGAACTGCACCGCGCTCGTCAGAGCCTGCCGGAGGGCGCGCACCGTGCTGTCGCCGGTGAAGACGCCCAGGGTGGTCGCCTGACCGGCCGCCGTGCCCGGTGTCGCCGTCGAGCCCTTCGCGATGCCGGAGAGCACCGCGGCGACCTGCTTCACGAAGTCGGAGACGGTCTTGGTCTGACCGGCGGCGTCTGCGGCGACGGTGACGGCGACGGGCGTCGCGCTCGCCTTCGAGACGGTCACATCGACTCCGGCGAACAGATCGGAGAACGTGTTCTTGGCCGAGGTCACGACCTGCTCGGCGGCGGTGCCGGCCCACAGGCGCACCTGCGCGTCGGCGCCCTGGGTGATGACGGCGGCACCGGACTGCGCGGAGAGATCGACCGCGAGGCCGCCCGTCACGGCATCCGCATCTCCTGCGTACACGCGGAAGGCTCCGGCCGCGCCGGTCTCGGTCGCGGTGATCTGAAGACGGAAGACCGGGTCCCCGGCCCCGTCGAGTCCGGCCGCGACGGCCGAGGCGGTGATGCCCGCGCCCGCCTTCGACAGGGCGGCGGCGACGTCGGCCGGAGACGACGACGCGGGGCGCACCTCGATGAGCTCTCCGGCCGCGTTCTCGACCGTGAGCACGGGAGGCTCACCGCCGAATGCGGTCGATGCGGCGGTGACGACGCTGTGCGCGGCGGCGACGCGGTCGACGACGATCTCGGTCGACATCGCGGCAGCGCCCGATCGGGCCGCGACCTTCACCGAGTCGTCGGAGCTCGAGCCGACCACGAGCGCGGTGGGGCGGCTCGTCGTGGTCAGCGCCTTGGCGCGGGTGAACAGCTCCTGCAGGGCGGTGTTGAGCGACTGGAGCTGGGCGATCACGACCTTCCGGTCGTCGGACTTCGCGCTCAGCAGCGTGCGGGGGATCTTCTCGACATCCATCAGGGCGTTGATGATCGCCGACGTGTCGAGCTTCGACGCAAGCCCGTCCATCGATATGCCCACTGCCGAGACCCCTCACTCGATGCGGATGCCGGGATGACCCCGCATGAGGAGCTATCGGCCGTCGGCGGCGGCGCGTTAGCCGCGTGCCGCACTCGGTCGGGTGCGCCCGGTTCAGATGCCGCCGGACGCGGCGCGCACCGGGGCGACCATCGAGGGCGCCTGCGTGCGCGCGGCGGCAGCGCGGCGAAGCGGGTCGAGCGCGTCGATGCGGGCGAAGTAGGCGTCGCGGGCGTCGACCGACACACGGGAGACCGGCACCATGTCGTCGCCCTCCGAGTAGCGCTCCAGCGCATCGTGCAGGAGCCGGATCGCCTCGGCGCGCTGCTGCGAGACGGCGGAGTGGGAGACCCCGAGATCCTCGGCGATGTCCTTCACGGAGCGCTCCTCGACGTACACGGCCTGGATGATGAGCCGCATCCGCTCGGGGAGGGCCTGGACCGCGTGGGCGAGGGCGTCGCGCCGCTCGCGCTGGAGCACCGACTCGTCCGGCAGCACGATGCCCGCCGGAACGTCGAGCACCGAGGGGTCATCGAGGCTCGTGACGGTGCGGGCGGCGTCGTCGAGGGTCTCGGACACCGTCGCGCGAGGCAGTCCCATCGTCTCGGCGATCTCGTCGACGGTCGCGGTGCGTCCGAGGCGAGCGGTGAGGGTGTCGCGCACCGCGGTCGTCTCTTTGATGCGCTTGCGGGTGCCGCGAGAGGCCCAGTCCATCGACCGCATCTCGTCGGCGAATGCGCCGAGGATGCGGCGACGCGCGTATGCGCCGAAGGGAACGCCGAGCGTCGGGTCGAAGGCGTCGGCGGCGGTCACGAGCGCGAGGGCGCCGACGGCGGCGAGGTCTTCGAGCGGCACGTGCGTCGCGCGTGAGTGCAGATCGCGCGCAAGATGTCCGACGAGGGGAAGATTCTCCTCGATGAGAGAATTGCGTTCTGCGCGTCCAGGCATCAGCGATTTCTGCCTTTCGTCTGCGGAGCAGGGGGGGTACGAAGGGGGCTTCGACGACCGGGGGGCTCGGGCGTCGAGGTCAGACTATGAGAAAAATCTCATCTTCGGGAAGAGCGAATCGATTTCCGGCGCGTTACGAACCGGAATGGGCCGCCGATAGAGACCTGTAAGCCCGTCGCGGAGCCTGCACACGTGGGGTCGTGCAGACCGCGAGAATCGGGGAATCCACTGGGGAGGAAACACATGGGAGCCAACGAGTTGTCGATGCAGCTGTGGCAAGAGCGGGAGCTTCTGGAGCTTCTGATCTTCAAGCTCGAGGAGCAGAGACTGCTGCTCGAGTCCGGCGGAATGCGCTGGATCCACTATGCGAGCCGCGAGATCGACCAGGTGCTGGGGCGCCTGCGCGAATCGGGTCTCGGGCGCGACGTCGAGGTCGCAGCCGTCGCCCGCGAATGGGGGGCACCGGCTGCTGCAACGCTCGCCGACCTCATCCAGGCGGCCCCGACCGACGCATGGCGGGAGGTCTTCACCGACCACCGCGACGCGCTCAACGGTCTCATGGCCGAGGTCGGCCAGCTCAAGAACTCCAACGAGGTGCACCTGCGCGCAGCCGGTCGCGCCGTCGAAGAGACACTCGCCGGGCTCGGAGAGCCCGCCGGCGGGCAGGGACACCACACCACAGGCGAATACACGACACAGGGCGGGCGCGTCCGCGAAGACCGCGCCCGCATCGTGGACAGGGAGATGTGACGACCGGATGTCGACCTTCAGCGGACTGACCACCGCCTCCACCGCACTCGCGGCCGCCCGCCGCGGTATGGACATCGTGGGGCAGAACATCGCCAACCAGACCACGGCCGGCTACACCCGCCAGCGGGTGGAGACCTCGGCGATCGGTGCGGCGACGGTCTCCGGCCGCTTCGCCGTCGGTCCGCTCCCCGGACAGGGCGTGTCGGTCGACGGCATATCCCGTCTGGGCGATGCCGTGCTCGACGCCCGCGTGCGCGACACGCTTGCGGCATCCGGCTACTGGTCGACCCGCGCATCGGCGTCGGCCGCGGCGGAGAAGACCCTCGCCGAGCCCACCGAAGACGGCATCGCCCACCAGCTCACCGAATTCTGGGCGGCCTGGCAGGACCTGGCGAACTCGCCTGATTCCACCGCTGCCGCCGCGACCGTGATCACCAACGCCGAGACGCTCTCGAGCCGCATCGCCGACGCGTACCGCAAAGTGTCCGACCAGTGGGCCAGCGCTCGCTCGGCCGCGACCACGATCGTCACCCAGGTGAACGTGACCGCGACGCAGATCGCCGAGCTCAACGGCGCGATCCGCGACGCGGCGGCATCCGGTGCCGCACCCAACGACCTCATCGACCGCCGCAATCTGCTGGCGCAGAATCTCGCCTCCCTCACGGGAGCCACCGGCACAATCGAATCCGACGGCACGATGACGCTGCGCATCGACGGCAACGCCCTCGTGTCAGGCTCCGACGCCCGCGCCGTCGTCTTGAGCGGCCCCCCGTCGATCGAGTCGGGCACCGCCATGACTCTCACGTGGGCGGCCCCCAGCGGCATGACCGTGGATGCCGTCGGCGGCGAACTCGGCGGGCTCCTCGCGGTGGTCGCCCCGGGCGCCGACGGTGGTGTGCTGGCGGGTCTGGCGAACGACCTCAACGCCCTGGCGACGTCGCTGGCGACGACCGTCAACGCGCAGCATCGGGCGGGAGTGACCGCCGACGGCACACCCGGCGGCGACTTCTTCTCTCTCGCCACGGGCGGACCGGCCGCGCTCGGTCTCGGTGTCATCCCGCAGGGCCGCGCCGACCTGGCGCTCGCCGCGCCGGGCACCGGGCCGCTCGACGGCACGAACGCCGACGTGCTCTCGCGTGTGGGCGCGGGCGCGGGCGGGCCGAACGCCATCTGGGGCGATGTCGTCGCCCGACTGGCGGTGTCGACGGCCGCTGAGGCCGGGCGGTCCAGCAGAGCCGATGCCGGCGTCGTCGCTGCCGTCACCGCCCAGCAGTCTGTCGCCGGCGTCGACAACGACGAGGAGACGGTGAACCTCCTCACGCTGCAGACGGCGTATCAGGCCGCCGCCCGTGTGCTCACCGCCGTCGACGAAGCCCTCGACGTGCTCATCAACCGCACCGGCCTCGTCGGCCGCTGATCTTCGGGAGTGCCATGATCTCGCGCGTCACCTCGCAGGCGATGACGGCCACCGCGCTGCGCAACCTGCAGTCGGGCCTGAACGACCTGTCGCGTCTTCAGAACCAGGCGACCTCGCAGCGCAAGTTCGCCGCGCCGTCGGAAGACCCGGCGGCCGCGTCGGCGGCGCTCGGCCTGCACGCCGCGCAGCGCCGCAACGAGCAGTACGCGCGCAACATCGACGACGGACTCGCGTGGCTCACGACGGTCGACAGTGCCATCACGACGTCCACGGGTCTTCTCGGGCGTGCGCGCGACCTCACGGTGCAGGGTGCGAACGCGGGGGCGCTCAGCGGGGAGGCGCGGGAGGCCATCGCGGTCGAACTGGAAGGCATCCGGGCTGAGCTGCTGGCCCAGGCCAACACCACGCTGCTCGGCCGTTCGGTGTTCGCCGGCACGTCGGATGCGCCGGCCTTCGCCCCCGACTACTCCTTCTCCGGCGTGGCGGGCTCTGCCGTGCAGCGCCGCATCTCGGAGGGCGAGACCGTCCGCGTCGATGCCAGCGGTGCCGACGTCTTCGGGGTCGGCGCCGCGTCGGTGTTCGCCGTCCTCGACTCGATCGTCGCCGACCTGCGCGGTGGCCAGAACGTCGGACAGCGGCTGGCGGAGATCGACGATCGGCTGAACAGTATGCTCGGGGTTCAGGGCGCCGTCGGTGCCCGCCAGAATCAGGTCCTGCGCGCCAAGGAGGCTGCTTTGGATGCCACCGTCTCGCTCGAGTCGCAGCGCGCTGCCGTCGAGGACATCGACACCGTCGAGGTGCTGGTGAACCTGCAGGCTCAGCAGCTCGTGTACCAGTCGGCCCTGTCGGTGACCGCTCGGGTGCTCCAGCCCACTCTGCTGGACTTCCTCGCGTGAGCGCCGCCGCCGTGACCGCAGGCTCCGCCTCCGCCCGTGCCGCGCTGACTTTCGTGGCCCCTCCTCCGGGACTCGCCCCGCACACGTCGTTCGGTCTCGACGCGATCGAGGGCGCCGACGGCCTGTTCGCGCTCACCGCCGCGGACGACCCTGACGTGCGGCTGTTCGTCGTCGACCCCGCCGCGGTGCTGCCCGACTATGCGCCCGTGCTCAGCGATGCGCAGGTCGCGGGGCTCGATCTGCGTTCGGCGGACGAGGCGGGCGTGCTCGTCGTCGCACGCATGACCGACGAGGGGATCGGGGTGAACCTCCTCGCCCCCGTCGTGTTCAACCAGCGCACGGGAGATGCGGCGCAGGTCATCCTCGAGGGGCAGGAACTGCCCGTCCGCGCCGTGCTCGTCTGACGCCCGACCGGCTACGCGGCGACGGGCTCTGCGGCGGCCGCTTCGGCGGACGGCTGCGAGAGGCCGGCAGAGACGATCGCGCGCCCGCCGATCGTCACCGGCTGGTCGGTCGCGGTGGCGCCGCTGATGGCCGCGAGGTAGCGGTCGCGGTGCCCGGTGCGGATGCCGGTCGCGCTCGGCTTGTTCTCGTAGACGCCGGCGGCCCAGTTACCCTCGACGAGCACGGGTCCCTCGGGGGTGACGGCGATGTCCCACCCGACGTATCTCACCTGCGGCACGACCCGGGCGATGCGGTCGACGAAGGCCAGCACCTCGTCGAACATCGGCAGCCGGAAGGCGGCGATCGGGATCTCGCTCTCGGGATGCACCTCGTGCACCTGGCCGCACGAGTCGTAGCCGGCGCCCGTGGCTCGTCCGTGCTCGTCGAGCATCGCGTAGAAGCCGCCGAACGCGTTCTGGTCGCTCACGGCGCCGCGCCCGAACTTCTGGGCGACGGCGAGGATGTGGGTCGTGCGCCCGTCGAAGAAGGCGGTCACGCGCGTGGTGTTGACGGTGCCGGCGCACAGTGCTGCGAGCTCGTCGTGCTGGCGGATCACCTCTTCGACGAGGATCTCACCCCGCGCGAGGAGTCCTCGGTGGAAGAGCTCCCAGTCGTGCACCTCGGCGGCGTGGTAGCGGTGCACCCCGAGACCTGCTCGTCCGAGCGGCTCCTTCGTGACGATGGTGCCGTGACGCTCGGCGAAGGAGCGGAGCTCCGCGGCGTTGTCGGCGCTGACCGTCATCCACCCACGCTTCAGGAAGGGTTCGAAGGTGCGGTTGAAAGCGACCTTGTCGTGGAAGAGGTGGCGGTACTCAGGGTCGTCGAACCGCATCGCGAGCCGGTCGGAGAGAGGGCTCGTCATGTAGGTGGCGCGTTCGGCGCGCGTGAGGATGGCGAAGTCGTAGTCGACGTAGTCCTGGAATCCGACGCCCCCGAACGCCGCCTGCCACAGCATGTCGATCGCGACGCCGGTCGTCGACCTCCCGTGCCGCTTCGCCGTCTGCTGCGCCCGCACCAGAAGGGCATCGGCATTGAAACGACGAACACGCCGCGCGAGGTAGCGCAGGCGCGGCGTGAGCGAGAGGGGGGATGACATCGTGCTCCTGGTTCTTCTTCTTGTCGGGGCAGGCGGAGCGTCCCCAGCGGACGGGGGTCCCGCAGTGGCTCTGCGGGACCCCCGTCAGGAGTGTCAGCGCAGAAGCTGCAGGACACCCTGGTTCGACTGGTTCGCCTGCGCGAGCATGGCGGTGCCGGCCTGCGAGAGGATGTTCGCGGCCGTGTACTTGACCATCTCGGCCGCCATGTCGGTGTCGCGGATGCGGCTCTCGGCCGCCGCCAGGTTCTCCGACGCGACGTTGAGGCTGTTGATGGTCGACTCGAAGCGGTTCTGCACCGCACCGAGCTCGGAACGAGCGGTCGAGACCGCCTTGATGTGGGTGTCGATGGTTCCGACCGAGGCGAGCGCGGTCGCGGCCGAGTCGACCGTCAGGCCCGCGATGGCGGTCGCGACGGTGGTGATGTTCGCACCCGACAGGTCGACGGCGATCTGGTCTTCAGCGGCGACGGAGCCGGCGCCGACCTGGAAGGTCAGCGTGGCGTTCGAGCCGTTGAGGAGCTTGATGCCGTTGAAGTTGGTGCTCGCCGCCACGCGGGTGAGCTCCTCGGCCAGGGCGTCGATCTCCGTCTTGATCGCGGTGCGCGAGTCGGCGTTGTTGGAGTCGTTGCCCGCCTGCACCGCGAGGTCGCGCACGCGCTGCAGGATGGAGTGGACCTCGGTCAGGGCGCCTTCCGCGGTCTGGATGACCGAGATGCCGTCCTGGGCGTTGCGGGCCGCGACGTTCAGGCCGTTGACCTGCGAGCGCAGGCCCTCGGAGATCGCGAGGCCGGCGGCGTCGTCTGCAGCGCGGTTGATGCGAAGGCCGCTCGAGAGCTTCTCCAGCGACTTCGACAGGTCGTTCTGCGTGTTCGACAGGTTGCGGTAGGCGTTGAGCGCCGACACGTTGGTGTTGATCTGCATACCCATGGTGTTTCCTCCGTGACTGGGGTTCAGCGGGGCCCGTCGTGGGCTCCCGGAGTCCGTCCGTGGACTCCTGATCCTCCCTATCGGCACATTCCGCGTGCTCGTTAGGTCGCTGCCCGAGGAGATCGTCGGCAGGGGGCGGGTAGTCTGGGCCGGTGAGCCTGCTCGAGATCCGAGGTGCGGCACTGCGCCGCGGCGACCGCGAACTGTGGAGCGGGCTCGACCTGGCCGTGGAGCCGGGGGAGCTGGTCGCGGTGCTCGGCCCGTCGGGGTCGGGGAAGACCACGCTCCTGCGCGCGATCCTGGGGCTCGAACCTCTCAGCGAAGGCTCGATCACGGCACTCGGCGAGCCGGTGCGCCGTCGCGGCAACCGCCGGATCGGCTACCTGCCGCAGGCGCGTCCCCTGCCGGTCGAGACGCCGATGCGGGCGCGCGACCTCATCGCGCTCGGAGTCGACGGGCACCGCTTCGGGCTCCCGCTCCGGCGTCGCGGCGACCGGGAGCGGATCGACGCACTCGTCGACGCCGTCGGGGCGTCGTCTTTCGCGGACCGTCCCGTGGGCGTCTTGTCGGGCGGTGAGCAGCAGCGGCTGCGGGTGGGTCAGGCTCTCGCCGACGACCCGAAGCTCCTGCTGTGCGATGAGCCGCTGACCAGTCTCGACCTCGCCAACCAGCAGGCGGTCGTGCGCCTCATCGACGACCACCGCAAGACCGGTGCCGCCGTGCTCCTGGTCACCCACGACATCAACCCGATCCTCGGCAAGGTCGACCGCATCCTCTACATCGCGAACGGCCGGTTCACCCTCGGCACCCCCAAGGAGGTGCTGACCTCGCCCGTGCTCACGGATCTGTACGGCGCGCCGGTGTTCGTGCTGCGCGCGGGCGACCGCCTGGTGGTCGTGGGGGCTCCGGATGCCGATGCCTCGCACCATCACCACGACGACGCGGGAGGGCTCGCGTGAACTGGTCCGACGTCGGCGACGCGATGTTCGGCGGCCTCGCCGACTACGCCGAGATCCTGGCGCTCGTGTCGAACTCCGTGTGGGCGGGTGCCATCCTCGGCCTCGTGGGAGGGCTCATCGGCGTGTTCGTGATGCAGCGCGACATGGCCTTCGCCGTCCACGGCATCAGTGAGCTCGCCTTCGCGGGGGCCGCCGCCGCCCTGCTCATCGGTGCCGACGTGGTCACCGGCTCGGTGTTCGGCTCGGTGATCGCCGCCGCGCTCATCGGCTGGCTCGGCAGTCGCGCACGCGACCGCAACTCGATCATCGGCGTGCTCATGCCGTTCGGTCTCGGGCTCGGCATCCTGTTCCTCTCGCTCTACAGCGGCCGCAGCGCCAACCGGTTCAGCCTTCTCACCGGGCAGATCGTGTCGGTGCAGAACGATCAGCTCGGATGGCTGATCGCCCTCTCCGCCGTCGTGCTGGTCGCGCTCGTGCTCATCTGGCGGCCGTTGCGGTTCGATTCGCTCGATCCGCAGTCGGCGGCAGCGAGAGGGGTGCCGACGACGGCCGTGTCGCTCGGGTTCATGCTGCTGCTGGGGCTCGTCGTGGCCGTCGCGGTGCACATCATCGGCGCGCTGCTCGTGATGGCGCTGCTGGTGACTCCGGCCGCCGCGGCGATGCGCGTCGCGACAGGGCCGGTCGCCGTGCCGGTGCTGTCGGCCGTGTTCGGCGTGACGTCGGCCGTGGGCGGCATCCTCCTCGCCGTCATGGGCACCCTCCCGGTGAGCCCCTACATCACCACCATCTCGTTCGCGATCTACGTCGTGTGCCGCGTGATCGGCTCTCGCCGCGACCGCGTCGTGAGGGTCGCTCGCGTTCCCAGCCTTGCCTGAGGGGCCGCGGGTAGACTCGCCAGCATGGCCCAGCGGAACACCTGGCAGCGCGATCGCGTGCGCGCGGCGCTCGCCGAGACGCCGGGTTTCGTGAGTGCGCAAGACCTGCATGCCGCCCTCCGGGACGACAACACGGGCATCGGCCTGGCGACCGTCTACCGTGCGCTGGCGACCCTGGCTGCCAGCGGCGAGGCGGATCAGCTGCAGAGCCCCGACGGTGAGGCGATCTACCGCGCCTGCGCCAGCACGGGCCACCACCACCACCTGATCTGCCGCAACTGCGGCACGACGGTCGAGATCCAGGCCAGCGACGTCGAGCAGTGGGCCCAGCGCACCGCCGCGTCGCACGGCTTCAGCCGCGCCGAGCACGTGGTCGACATCTTCGGTCTGTGCGCGGCGTGCACGGCGGAAGCGACGCCCGCGCAGTGAGCGAACCGGCGACCCGGCGCAGCCGGCGGGCAGCCGGGGTGCCGGCCGGCGCCGCGACCGCGACGCGCCCGCGGGAGGGTGGCACACCGCGCCCGGTGGCCGGTGTTCCCGGTGCCCCGTCAGCGGCACGCCAGACCGCGCTCGTGGCGGCCGGGCTCCTCGTCATCGCCGCCCTCGTCGTGCTCGCCGTCGTCAGTCCGGCAGGGCCCCTCCCGACCCGGGCGCAAGACGGACTCACTCTCGCCATCAGCGTGCTGGTGGAGTCGCTGCCGTTCGTCGTGCTCGGCGTCGTCCTGTCGATCGTCGTGCAGGTGTGGATCCCGCCGGGTGTCATCGAGCGGTGGATGCCGCGCAACGCCTGGGGACGCCGGGCCGTGCTGTCACTGCTGGGCATGCTCGTGCCGGTGTGCGAGTGCGGCAACGTGCCGTTCGCGCGCGGCCTCATGATGCGCGGGTTCACGGTCTCGGAGTCGCTCACCTTCCTCATCGCCGCACCGATCGTGAACCCGATCGTGATCATCACGACCCATCAGGCGTTCGGATTCGACGACGGCATCCTCATCGCGCGCCTGCTCGGCGGCTATGCCGTGGCGAATCTCATCGGCTGGCTGTACAGCCGGCATCCCGATCCCGACGCGCTCGTCACCGACCGATTCCGCGTCGCGTGCGAGATGGTCGAGACCGAAGGCGGCGGGCGGGGGCGGCGCAGCCTCGCGCAGTTCGTGGTGGAGCTGCGAGCGGTCATGCCGGCGCTCATCATCGGCTCGGCGCTCGCCGGTGCGATCCAGGTGCTCGTGCCGCGGGAGGCGCTGCTGGCCATCGGATCGAATCCCGCGCTGTCGATCATCGCGATGATCGCCCTGGCCATGATCGTGTCGATTTGCTCGAACGTCGATTCCTTCTTCGCCCTCTCGTTCGCCTCGACCTTCACGCCCGGTTCGATCGTCGCGTTCCTTCTGGTCGGCCCGCTCGTCGATGTGAAGATGCTCGCGCTGCTGCGCACCACGTTCCGCACGAAGGTGCTCGCCGGACTCGTCGCGATCGTGCTGCTGTTCGCCATCGCCGTCGGAGGGGTGGTGAACCTCCTTGCCTGAAACCCCGACCCCTGCGCGCCGCGCCGGCCTGTGGTCCACCCGCCTGCTCGGTGTGGGGCTCGCCGCAGGTCTCGCCGCCGTCACGATCGCGCTCGCGCTCACCGACCGCCTGGCGCTCTACATCAACCCGTCGTCGAACGTGTTCGCCGTGTCGATGGCGGTGCTCGTGCTGATCGGGGCCGCCGCGAGCTTCGCGCTGCCGCTGGGTGCGGAGGCCGACCACGGCCACGACCACGGCGACACGGATGCACACGCCCGCCACGAGCACGCGGGCCACGACATCACTGGGCGCGTCCGCTCCGCACCCGTCCGGGCGCTCGGCACCGGGATGGTCGTGGCGGGAGGCGTGCTGGCGACCGGGGTCGTGGCCGCGATCGTGCTCGTGCCGCCCGCCAGTCTGTCGGTGCAGCTCGCCATGTCGCGCGACACCGGGTCTGCACCCCTCTTCCAGGGATCGGATGCCGTGACCCTCGCCGCCACCGGCGACACCGCCTCGTTCGGGGTCGGCGATTGGGCCAGCGTGTTCGCGACGGCCACGAACCCCGAGGCCTTCGAGGGCGAGGAGATCACCCTCACCGGCTTCGTCACTCCCGCGGCCGCACCACGTGGCGGAGATTTCGCGCTCACCCGGCTCGTCATCACGCACTGCGTCATCGACGCGCAGCCGGCCAGTCTCCCGATCAGCGTCAACGGAGCGGACGAGGGCTGGGAGACGGGCCAGTGGGTGACGATCGACGGCACCATCCGCGACGTCGACGGCCGGCTCCAGATCGAGGCCCGCTCCATCGAGCCGGTCTCCGAACCCGCCGACCCCTACGAGTACTGACGGCATGAGTCACGAAGACGCCCCGATCGCGCCGGAGACGCCGACCCGCCGCAGCCGTCGCCGCACCGTGCCGGCGGCCGACGGGCGACGCTCCCGTCGCCCGTCCGACCGCCGGTTCCTCGGGGCGTTCGCCGTCGTGGCGGCGGTGCTAGCCGTGATCGCCCTGGGAGGTGCGGCGGTGACCACACTGCAGGGGCCGCGGGTGACCGACGTGCAGTTCGATCCCACCGCGTCGGTCTCGGCATCCGGTTCGCGCATGATCTTCACCACCACGCAGTCGCTCGGGGAGGTGACTCCCGAGCAGGTCACGATCACCCCTGCGGCGGACTTCACCGTCGACACGTCGGGGCGCAGCGTCGGCATCCGCTTCGCGCTGCCCCTGTGGGATGACACCGAGTACACGGTGCGCATCGACGAGGTCGCGGGTCTCGGCGGCGGCCCCGCGGCGACCATCGATCACACCTTCACCACCCCGCCTTTGACGATGTTCATCCTGTTGCGCGGAGGTGAGGGCGGTGACGACACGGTGTTCCGCACCGACCTCGCCGGCGACCAGGCGGTGCCGGTGTTCCGGCATCCGCACATCGAGGACTTCCGCGCCACCGCCGGCCACCTCGTGATGGCCACCGTCGACGACGAGGGACACTCGCACCTCTCGGTGACCGATCTCGAAGGGAAGGGGGAACGGGAGCTTCCCCTGCCGGGGGACGGCGTCGTGGGCGACCTGCAGAGCGCCGACCGGGGCGAGCTCATCGGCTACACCTTCACGGATGCCGACATCGGGCCCGACTCGGGGAGGGAGAGCGCCCTGTTCACGGCGTCGCTGGCCGATGCCGACGCCGACGATCCGCCCGTCGCGATCGAACGCGCGGGCGGCGACTCGCGCATCGACGACTGGCGCTTCGTGCCCGACACCGACGCGATCCTCATGCTGACCTTCGACGGGGCTCTGACGCTCGTCACCTCGCCGGCGGCGGGCGAGGCCGCAGCCGACCCGGTCGCGCTCGGTACCGCCGTGTCGATCGACAGCATCGCGCGCGGCTCCTCGGTCGCGATCATCGAGCGCGTCGACGGCCCCGTCGCGATCGACCTCGCCACGGCCGAGGAGACGCCCGTCGTGGCGACTCCGGCCGAGTACGGCGACGCCTGGTCGGTCCTCGCGCTGTCCGACGGGTCGACGGTGCGCGCGGTGTCGAAGCTCGATGCCGACGGTGTGACCGTGGAGCAGACCTCGGTCGTCGTCGAGAGCGAGGACGGCGCCGACGTGCGGCAGGTCTTCACGGTCGCCGACGCCGACGCGCTCCTGCAGGTGTGCCTGTCGCCGAGCGACCGCTACGCCGCCCTGCTGATCGCGCCCGACGTGATCGACAACCCGTACGACGGCTACTTCATGCCTCTCCCCGAGCGCCTGCAGACGCACGTCGTCGACCTCACGACGGGTGAGGAGGTCGTGGCGCTGCGCGGGTTCGACGTCTCCTGGTGCCAGACGGGGCCGCGCGGATGACGCTCGTGCCGGCCACGCGCGATGCGCTCTCGGGCCTTCCCGTCGAGGTCGCTCCCGCGCTCCTCGGCGCGATCCTCCGCACGACGGTCGACGACGTCACCGTCGCCGTGCGTCTCACCGAGGTCGAGGCGTATCACGGACAGGGCACCGGTGCGTTCGCCGACCCCGGTTCTCACGCGCGCATGGGCCGCACGGCGCGCAACGCGACGATGTGGGGGGAGCCGGGACATCTGTACGTCTACCTCAGCCACGGCATCCATTCCTGCGTCAACGTCGTGTGCGGTCCGGAGGGCGTCGCGGGCGGTGTGCTGCTGCGCGCCGGGGAGATCGTCGACGGCGCCGAGGCGGCGACGCTTCGCCGGCCGGCAGCGAAGGCTCCCCGCGATCTCGCCCGTGGACCGGGTCGCCTGGGCGACGCGATCGGCCTGCGGCATCCCCGGCACGACGGCATCGACGCGGTCGCCGGGACACCGCTCGCGGGAGCGGTCGCTCAGCTGCTCCTTCCGGCGCGACCTCTCGACGACGTCTCCACCGGCCCTCGCGTCGGGGTCGCCGGGGTCGCCGGGACAGGGGCGTTCCCGTGGCGGTTCTGGATCACGGGTGACCCGACTGTCTCGGCGTTCCGCTGGGGCCGGGGCGCGGCGGAGGCCGCCACGCCGTAGGCGAGCGGCGGCGCAGGAGCAAGCAGCGGTTCAGGATTCAGCAGTGGTTCAGGCGGCGAGGATGAGGCGCTCGACGGCCCGCACGACCCACGCGCGATAGGCGGCCATGTCCCACCCGCACTCCAGCACGAGCCGCACGTAGCCTTCGGGGGCGAGGATGTACGAGAGCGAGGCGGCGAGGTCTTCGTCGTCGAGATCGTTCTCGATGCGCCCTTCTTCGCGCAGCCACCTGACGGCGGCCCGCATGTCTTCGGCCCGGCTGCGCTGGAGTGCGTCGAGGCACGCGGCGACGTCGGGGTCTCCTGCCGCGGCGTCGTGCACGCGCGGCCACAGGCGGGCGACCCGGGCATTGGCCTCGGCGACGAACGCCACCCACTCGGGGATCATCCGGTCGGTCGGCAGCGACCGGAGCGCCTGTCCGATGTCGCTGTCGTGGATCGTGCCGGGAAGCTCCTCGCCGACGAGCGCCTGATCGAGCGCCGCTGTCTCGAGCCGCGTCATCTACGCGCTGAACTTCGCGTCCGACAACCTGCGCCTCATCCACGAGCTCTACTCGGATGACGCGATGAGCTACGTCATTCGTCGCCAGGTGTCCACTCGCCCGCGCGGCGCTTGAGGCAGCTTCGCTCGCGCTCTGGATCGTCTCCCGGACGATCGAAGTGAGCGGACCCGTCGACACTCGCGAAACGAGAGCCCCCGACGTCGACGCGCCCACCGTCCGGCACAAGGGGCCACGCATCGGCTGACCAGCGGAAGCAGGTTGACCGGGCGTCTCGCCTGCCGGTCTGGGAGGCGTCGGTCCGCAACGGGTCACGGATGTGACACCTCATCATGGTGGAATCTGCAGCGCTCGAATCCGTGGCGCCACCCGGGCGGCCGGTGGCGAAGACGGCGCCGGGAACGCTATCGACGTGATCAGTCCCAGCCTGCACCTGCCGCGAGAAACAAGGTCGTCTGCTGCATCGTCACAGCGGCGCTGGTGCGATACCCGCGGTTTACATGACGGTCGCCACTGAGTCACAGCACAACGGGGGGCAGCGAAGATTCTGGGCTGAACTCACTCCATATGGTGGAGGCCGGTTCGGTTCTCCGCGATTGGTGGGCCGGTGTACGGAGGAGTGACGGTGAGGATGAGGCGCTTTGTGACGCACGGGGTGGCGGCCGCGTGCGTCCTGGCGGGAGCGGCGACGGCGGCAACACCAGTGGCTCATGCGTCGCAGATGGACCAGACAAGAGACCTGGTTTCGGTACTCACTTCGGCCGCGCCCGGCCCGTTGGACCGCGAGGGCTCCGCAGGCTCGCTCAGCAGCTTCGCTGCCGTCCAGCCCTACGGTCTCTCCTCGAACGCGGAAACCGCGGCGATCGAGCTTCCGGCAGAGGTGACTGAGGCGATCCCGATGGGTAGCGCGGGAGTGGGCCTCGCATCTCAGCCAGCAGAAGAGCTCGGCGAGGCCATTCAGCTGCAGCACAACGTCGTGGC
This sequence comes from Actinomycetes bacterium, assembly GCA_023431405.1. Lineage (GTDB taxonomy): Bacteria > Actinomycetota > Actinomycetes > Actinomycetales > Microbacteriaceae > Microbacterium. Next base: position 33,184 of record JAEYVZ010000014.1, on the reverse strand, counting down.
CTTTGTGGGCGACAACCTGACGCAAGTTGCGGTCGATCGAGGCGCTCGCGAATACACGCTAGCCACGATCATCAATTCCCCGGAGGCGGGCGAGTCCTTCACGTACGACGTCCACAGCACCGATCAGGTGCGGATCGAACTGGGAGAATCGGGCGGCGCGTTCTTCGTCGCCGGCGACAACGTCGTGGGTGGCGTACTCGCGCCGTGGGCGGTCGATGCCGACGGCGTTGAGGTGCCAACGCGGTATGCCGTCAAGGACGGTGCACTCGTCCAGATCGTCGAGCACATTGGCGGCGGATACGCATACCCCATCGTCGCCGACCCCACCTACTACGGCGAATCTCTTATCGATCGGGTCGTCACCAGGACCTCAAAGAAAGGCCGCGAGCTCTCCGTCTACACGACCACCTGGTGGCGAGTTGCCGCCACCGGCGTCGGAATCACGCAGCAGGTGAGGTGGCAGGTCACGGACGAGTTCGCACGTCGGGTTCCCTCGCCGTGGGACACCACTGGTTCTCGTCAGCAAGTATCGTGCCACGCTTGGTGGGCGCAGTCGAAGTATCCATGGAACATCGAATTGTGGCGGCCCACGGTAGGAGAAGCCGCGACCGCCGCGGCCGGCTGTAACCCCAACCCATGAAGGTGAGCAGATGAACAAGAAATCCGCCGGCACCCTCACGGGGGTCGCTTTCATCATCATCGGGGCGATCGTCACGGTGATTGCTGAGATCAATCTCTCGAACCAGATGGACCGTGCAGATCGAGAGGGAACCGGGGGGAACTTGTTCGACCCGGGCATTCTGCCGCTTGCCTTAGCGGGGCTTCTGGTATTGGCGATAGGCATCATCTTCGTCGCGAGGTCGCGGCGGTCGTCCCGCGGAAACCCGCCGCGCTAGCCCAATCGGGCCCTGACGAGAACCCGGGCTGCTTGAACGATTGCGCGCCGCGTTGCCCAAGATCACCGAACCATCGGACGACCCGCGCGTCGCGCTGTCGCCCGCCGAGTACGCCGCAGCGCCCGCGATCCACCTCGCCGAAGCCACCCCGAGGGACGCCGAGGACATCTACCTCGTCACTCAGGCCGTGGGGCGAGGGCTCTCGCCGTGCTAGACTGAATCTTTGTCTGCGCGCACTCCAGCACGCAGTTCGTATCCCACACCACGAATCCGGCGATCGCGTCGTGCTCGCGGGTGGGGTGCAGACAAGGGATCTTGGGTGGCACCGTCCGGTGTCACGGTACTAAGGAGAATCACTATGGCAGCAGTGTGCCAGGTGACCGGAGCAGTTCCCGGCTTCGGTCACAACATCTCGCACTCGCACCGCCGGACGAAGCGCCGCTTCGACCCGAACGTGCAGAAGAAGACCTACTTCGTGCCCTCGCTGGGCCGCAAGATCACCCTCAACGTGTCCGCCAAGGGCATGAAGGTGATTGACGCTCGTGGCATCGAGTCGGTTGTGAAGGACCTCCTCGCGAAGGGTGTGAAGCTCTAATGGCGAAGAAGGCTCAGGACGTCCGTCCGATCATCAAGCTGCGTTCGACCGCCGGCACGGGGTACACCTACGTGACGCGCAAGAACCGCCGCAACAACCCCGACCGCATCGTGCTCAAGAAGTACGACCCGGTGATCCGCAAGCACGTCGAATTCCGAGAGGAGCGCTGATCTCATGGCCAAGAAGAGCAAGATCGCGCGCAACAAGCAGCGCGAGGAGGTCGTCGCCCGTTACGCCGAGAAGCGTGCCGAGCTGAAGAAGACCCTCGTCGACCCGAACGCGACCGACGAGGCCCGCGAGGCCGCCCGTGTCGGCCTGCAGAAGCTTCCCCGCAACGCGTCGCCGGTGCGTCTGCGCAACCGCGACGCCATCGACGGGCGCCCCCGCGGCCACCTGTCGAAGTTCGGCATCTCGCGTGTCCGCTTCCGCGACATGGCGCACCGTGGCGAGCTGCCCGGCGTGACCAAGTCGAGCTGGTAAGCACCACGTCTTCACAAGGAGGCGGATCCCGACCTGGGTCCGCCTCCTTTGTCGTGGGTGCCCTCCTTCGTCGCGGGTCATGGGGTGCCCGGGTGCCCCGCAGACGAGCTTCGTGAGTCACATCCGTCACATTCCACCGCGACACGCCGGGGAGAACGGCCTCAGATCGTCGGAAATCCGCGGAATCACGCGGATCGTAGGTATATTCGGGTTCGGTCATCCGACCAGCCGGCGGCGCGAGCCGTCCGGTCCGAAGTAACTGAAGGCGGCTCAGCCGTCTGGAGGACAACCCCATGGCAATCACCAAGACCGAGCTCGTCGCCAGCATCGCTTCCGCTACGGGCCAGAGCCAGTCCGCTGTCTCGGGCGTGCTCGACGCGCTGTTCTCGACCGTCTCCGAGGCCGTTGCCAAGGGCGACAAGGTCACCATCCCCGGCTGGATCGCGTTCGAGCAGGTCGAGACCTCCGCTCGCACCGGCCGCAACCCGCAGACGGGCGCCGAGATCCAGATCCCGGCCGGCAAGCGCGTCAAGGTGACCGCGGGCTCGAAGCTCAAGGCTGCCGTCAAGTAAGACTGCTGCACGGCGCAAGCCGTATGAAGGGGGATGCCACACGGCATCCCCCTTCGTCGTTCCCACCCGCGGCGGGCGGGGGCCGTCTCCGGGCGAACTACGCTGGATGGGTGAACTCCCGCGCGCTCCGCCTCGCCGGGCCCGCGATCCTCATCGGGGCCGCTCTGGTCGCCGTCCTCCTCGGCCTCGCCTACGGGGGCGGTGCCGCGCCGCTGGTCGTCGGGGATCCCGGCCCCGTCGTGCGATGGGGCCTGCCGATCCTGAAGCTCCTCGTGAACCTGTCTGCGGCAGGGATGATCGGATCGCTCGTGCTGGCGCTGTACGCGCTGCGCTCGGGAGAGCGGCCGTTCGACGTCACGCTCGACACCGCATCGGTGTCGGCGGCGGTGTTCACGATCACCTCCGCCCTCACCGCCTACCTCACCTTCCTCCGCATCTTCAACGCGACCCCGAGCGCCGACGCCCAGTTCGGTCAGCAGCTCGGACGCTTCCTCGTCGACACCGACCCGGGACGGGCGTGGCTGCTGACGGTCATCGCGGGTGCCGTGCTGACGGTGCTGACGTTCGCGGTGCGCGGCTGGACGACCACCGCGATCGTGGCCGGTCTCGCCGTGGCGAGCCTCATCCCCATGGCCACACAGGGGCATTCCGGCGAGGAGGCGAACCACAACACCGCCGTCATGGCGCTCGCCCTCCACATCATCGCCGCGGCTGTCTGGCTCGGTGGCGTGCTCCTGCTCGTCGTCGTGCGTCCCGTGATGGAGCGGAACGAGATCGCCCCGCTGCTGCGCCGCTACTCGAGTCTCGCGCTCGTCGCCTTCATCGTCGTGGGCCTCTCGGGTGTGCTGCGTGCGCTGGCGGGCGGCGTCGGGATCGCGCAGCTGGTCACCCCATACGGCGTGCTGGTCCTCGTGAAGGTCGCCGCCCTCGTGGCGATGGGGGTGCTCGGAGCCCAGTACCGGCTCCGTCTCATCGACCGCATCGACCGCAGCATGCAGGGCGCGGCGACGGCCGCCGCGAAGGGTGCGCAGGCCGTGGCATCCCGCGCCTTCTGGGGACTCATCGCGCTGGAGCTGGCGTTCATGGGCATCGCGAGCGGTGCCGCCGTCGCCCTCTCGCAGACGCCGCCGGCCGTCGACACGAGCCTTCCGCCGGTGCCCTCGCCCGCGGAGATCCTCACCGGCAGCCCCCTGCCTCCCGAGCTCACCCCGTCACGCTGGATCACCCTGTGGGACATCGACCCCCTCTGGGCCTTCGCCGTCGGCTTCGGACTGTTCTTCTACCTCGCCGGCGTCTGGCGGATGCGACGCCGCGGCGACCACTGGCCCGTCTATCGCACGGTGCTGTGGGTGTTCGGCATGCTGCTGCTGCTGTGGGTGACGTGCGGCGCGGTGAACGCCTATCAGGACTACCTGTTCAGCATGCACATGGTCGGCCACATGCTGCTGTCGATGGCGATCCCGCTGTGCCTCGTGTTCGGCGCCCCCGTCACCCTCGCCGCGCGTGCCGTGCGCAAGCGCGACGACGGCACTCGCGGCGGACGGGAGTGGATCCTGTGGGCCGTGCACACGCCGTTCGCGAAGGTCGTCACCCACCCGCTGTTCGCGGCGGCCATGTTCATCGGATCGCTGTGGGCGTTCTACTACAGCGAGCTGTTCCGCTGGACGTTGTACGACCACATCGGGCACGAGTGGATGGTCGTCCACTTCCTCCTCTCCGGCTACCTGTTCGTGCAGTCGCTCGTCGGCATCGACCCGGTGCCGCTGCGCTACCCCTACCCGTTCCGGCTGGTGACCCTCATCGGCGTCATGGCGATGCACGCGTTCTTCGGCATCGCCATCATGATGTCGTCGGGTCTGTTCGTCGCCGAGTGGTTCGGATCGATGGGGCGCACGTGGGGGGAGCCCCCGCTCGTCGATCAGTACACCGGCGGGGGCATCGCGTGGTCGATCGGTGAGATCCCGACGCTGATCCTCGCGATCGTCGTGGCGATCCAGTGGAGCCGCTCCGACGAGCGCAGCCAGCGCCGGGCGGACCGTCACGCCGACCGCACCGGCGACCAGGAGCTCGAGGAGTACAACGCGCGCCTCGCGGCGCTGGCCGAACGCGACGCGCAGCGGCGCTGACGATGTCAGTCGGCTGACGAGACGCGGATGGATGCCGTGCCGTCGGGCAGCACGGTGATCGTGCCATCGATGAAGAACGGCACGTCTTCGTCGACGTGACGGATCGATCCGTCGAAGATCGACTGGATGTCGACGGAGATGTGCGCGACAGCCTGCGTGCGGCGGATGCGCCAGTCGGCGCCGTCCGGCTCGATCGTCACGACCGGTGAGTCGACCATCGACCACACGGGCGCCTCGACGATGCGGTTGCGCACGGTGAACCCGAACGGGCATCCGGTGGGCTGGAGCACCCGCTGGGTGGCGCATTCCGCCAGGAACGCGTCGACCTTCTCCTGCACGACGTCGACGAACTGGTCGGTCGCCTCCGTCTGCAGCGTGACGGGGATCTCGGCGTGGGGGGTGTCGGACAGCACCGCGATCCCGGCGCTCGTGGACAGCGGGGTGTCGACGTCGATGGAGTACAGCCCGGGGGAGAACACCAGGAGCGCGACGGAGTCGAGCGGGTTCACGTCGACGCCCTCGGGGGCGACCTGACGCTTGTCGATCTCGAAGCCGTTCACGCGGAACTGCATGGCACCGCGCACCGTCAGGTCGATGACGGCGAGGGGACTGCGGGCGAAGCGCCATGACGGCGCGACTCCGATGCTCCCTGCTCGTTCGACCGCGAACGACGTCGTGCCTTCGTAGGGGCCGGCGTCGTAGGCGACGGTCACCGTGGTCACGCCGTCGTCCTCTGCCGTCTCGACGATGCGGATGTCGTCGAGTGGCGCGAGCGCGGCGCGCCGCAGCAGGGCCTCGCTGGCATCCGTCGACAGGCCCGAGCCGTCGAAGGCGGCGGAGTCGACGCGCACGCCTGGCACGAGCAGCGCATCGGCGGCGCGCCCTTGAGCGAGCAGGTCGAGGTACCGGGTGACGAACGCCGCGGGGCTGTAGAGCCGGTCGTAGGCGACGGCGCCTGCGGCGAACAGTGCTCCCGCCAGCAGGATCCCCACCACGCTGAGGGCGGTGAGATCGAAGGCGAGCGCACGGCCGCGGCGGCGGGCGGCGGCCGGTCCTGTCGGCGCGGAGCGGACGGAGGGAGCGGCAGCCGCTGCGTCCACCCGGTCGTCGCGCTCGAGGTCCATCGTTTCAGTCTAGGAAACCGCGGCTGACAACTAGCATGGATCCGGTGAGCATTCCCGCCCTGTCCGCCGAACAGGAGGAGCTCTTCCGGCTGATCGAAGACACCCGCGAGCACGTGTTCGTGACGGGGCGCGCCGGAACGGGCAAGTCGACGCTGCTGCAGCACCTCGCGTGGAACACGCACAAGCAGATCGCCGTGTGCGCTCCCACGGGGGTCGCGGCGCTCAACGTCGAGGGGCAGACGATCCACTCCCTCTTCCGGCTGCCGATCGGCCTCATCGCCGACAGCGAGCTGGAGCAGTCGGAGCCGGCGCGGAAGATCATGAACGCCATCGACACGCTCGTGATCGATGAGGTGTCGATGGTCAACGCAGACCTCATGGATGCCATCGACCGGTCGTTGCGCCAGGCGCGCCGCCGCCGCTCCGAGCCGTTCGGCGGGGTGCAGATCGTGATGTTCGGCGACCCGTACCAGCTCTCGCCGGTGCCGCCGCGCGGTGACGAGCTTCGCTACATCCAGGACCACTACCGCTCCTTCTGGTTCTTCGACGCGCAGGTATGGGCGGGCCCCCGGGGCGACGGGAACGCCATCCGGTCGGACGGCCTGCTCGACCTCGGCCGCGTGGGCGCTCCGCTGCACATCAAGGAACTGCGCGAGATCCATCGGCAGTCCGATCCGGCGTTCAAGGCGATGCTCAACGCCGTGCGCCACGGAGTGGTCACTGCCGACATCGCGGAAGTGCTCAACACGACCGGCGCCCGCCCGGTGCCGGAGCCGGTCGAGGGCGAGCCGCCGATCATCACGCTCGCGACGCGCAACGACATCGTGAACCGCATCAACCAGCGCCACCTCGACGCGCTTCCCGGTCCCGTGCAGACGGCTCGCGCCGATGTCAGCGGCGACTTCGGGCGCGGGGAGGCGTATCCCGCCGACGTCGAGCTGCAGCTCAAGGTAGGCGCTCAGGTGATGTTCCTGCGCAACGACATCGGCGGCAAGGGCGAGGGTCCGCGTTGGGTGAACGGCTCGATCGGCACGGTCACACGCATCGCTGGCGGCTCGGTGCGTGTGGAGCTCGACGGACGTGAGCACGATGTGGAACCCGCCGTCTGGGAGAGGTTCCGCTATGCCTACGACCCAGGCAGCCGCAAGCTGACGCGCGACATCGTGGCCGAGTTCACCCAGTTCCCGCTGCGGCTGGCGTGGGCGGTGACGATCCACAAGTCACAGGGGAAGACGTACGACCGCGCGATCATCGACCTCGGCTCGGGAGCGTTCGCCCCCGGTCAGACCTATGTCGCGCTGTCGCGCCTGACGAGTCTCGACGGGCTGTATCTGTCGCGCGCGCTGAGGCCGAGTGACATCCTGGTCGATCCCGATGTGCGTCGCTTCATGGCCGCCGTGCGGGCGGCGGGCGGCTGAGGCGTCGGCGTCGGCGGGCTCAGGCGAGCCGACCCACCGACTCCTCACCGGACTTCGCGGCGGCGAGGTCGAGGAACAGGTCGGTGTTGAACTGGTAGGCCACGAGCACCTCGGCGATGACCCGCTCGCGCTCGGCCTCGTCCCACGGCGCGGCGTCGAGCTGCTCGCGGTAGACCTCCTTGAACGACTGCGGGTCGGCGATGTCGGCGAACAGGTAGAAGCCGATGCCGTTGGTGTCGAAGCCGAACTGGCGGGCCATGAGGCGGCCGATGAACTGTCCGCCGGACAAGTCGCCGAGGTAGCGGGTGTAGTGATGTGCGACGAAGCCGCCCGCCCAGGTGGCGGCCACCTGGCGGATGCGGTCGACGTACCGTCGGGTGGTCGGCAGCGGTTCGATGCGTTCACGCCAGTCGGCCCCGATGAGGAAGTCGAGGTCGGCTTCGAGGGCGGGAAGCCGCGTGAGCTTGTCGCTGATGAACGTGGCGGCGACGGGGTCGGCCTTCATGCGCTCGGCCGCCGCCTCGAGGGCTTCGTAGATGAACCAGTGCTGCGCCACGAGGGCGACGTAGTCGTCGCGGGTGCCTCTGCCGCGCATCAGGTCGTCCATGAACCCGGCGTGCTCGCTGCCGGAATGGGCGGCGGAGGAACGCTCGCGCAGGGCGGTGGAGAACGGGATCAGGTCTGCCATGCGATGAGCATAGCGGAAGTTAGGGTCAGCTAACCTGAAGGTTCTGCATCGATCGCTCATCCTGCGCTCGTCGCGACCGATTGCGCACCGATACGGTGAGGACGTGAGTGCTGTCGACGCCGCTGCGGCATCCGAGGTCCGGCCTCCCCGCAGGCGCCGCCCCCGCGCGCGAGCGGTGGCGGCGGCGCTCGTCCTCGCCCTGGGGGTGGCGCTGGTGCCGGTGTCCGTCGCTGCCGCGTGGGGGCGTATCGCGCTCATCGACACCGACGCCTTCGTCTCGGCGCTCGCGCCGCTGGCCGAAGATGCGGCCGTGCAGGACCTCGTGGCGGAGCGGGTGACGGGGGCCATCGTCGAACGCGCCGATCTCGAGCGCCGCGTCTCCGACGTGGTCTCCGGCCTGGCAGCGCTCGATCTTCCCCCTCGCGCGCGGGCGGGCCTACCCGCTCTCGAAGCCGCCGCGGTGGAGGGGCTGCGCGGGCTCATCGAACGCTCGGTGGCGGAGCTCGTCGCTTCCGACCGCTTCGCCGCGGTCTGGGCCCTCGCTGTGCGCACGGCGCATTCGAGTGCGACCCGGCTCCTCGGGGGCGACGGCGCGGGGCTGGTCGAGACCGACGGCGGACTCCTCCGCATCCGCCTCGACGCGATCGCCGGGGAGGTGCGTGACCGGCTCGGAGCCGACGGGTGGGGGCGTGCCCCCGAGCTGCCGGAGGTGTCGGTCGTCGTGACGATCGGATCGGCCGACACGCTCGTGGCCGCGAGGGCGATCTACGCTACGGCCGTCGCTGCCGGTGCGTGGCTGCCGTGGGTGAACCTCGCGCTGCTCGCGGGAGGCATGCTCCTGGCCCGTCGCCGCTTGACGGCGCTGGCCCGGGTCGCGGGAGCCGTCGCGCTGGTCATGATCGGCTTCGCGGTCCTCATCGCGGCCGGAGGGCGCGCGTTCGCCGGTGCGGGGGGCGAGACCGACGCCGCGGCCGCGGTGTACGACGCGGTCACGGGCTCGCTCTGGGTGGCCTGCACCGTGACGGGTGCGACGGCCATCGGGGTGCTGGTGGGCGCCTTGCTGGTCAGGCGCGGCATCCGTGCCGTCGGCGCGCCGGAAGAGTGACGAGTCGGATCACTCGTGCGGGCGGGGAGGGATCCCGAGACGCTCGCAGGCGGTGTCGTAGAGCGCCACGACCTCCCGGCGCACCTCGCGCCGCTCGGTGATCGGTCCGCCGGGCCAGGCGATGCGCACATCATGTGCGCCGCCGTCGCCCGTGGTGGCCCGCCACTGACCGCCGTCGCCGTCGAAGCCGGTCATCTCGGCGGCCACGACGTCGAGTCCGGAGAACGCGCGGGTGATGAGCACGTTGTCGTCGGTGTGGTCGTTGTTCATGTGGCCGAGGACACCGGACAGCGTGGCGTCGTCGAAGATGTGGGGCATGCCACCAGGGTATGCGCTCGGACGGTGAGGCCCCGGTCGGGTCCGGCGCATGACGTACCCTGGAAGTCGATCTTTACGGGGGTGAGGCATGCCGCGCAGAAATCGGCGACGCGCCTTGCTCGCTGTTCTCTCGGTCGCCCTGCTCGGCCTCACCGCCTGCGCACCCGGTGCCACGATCGACCACGAGGCCACGCCCCAGGTCGACGGCACCCTCCCCGCCGACATGCGTGACGAGTTGCAGGCGGCCGTCGAGACCGCGATGGCCGCCACCGGCTCCACGGGCGCGATCGTGGAGGTGCGCGCCCCGTGGTCGGGTGTCTGGACGGCCGCGCTCGGCACGTCCACCCCGGGTGGTGCACCCGTGGCCGTCGACATGCGCTTCAAGGCCGGACCGATCACGCGCATCATGACCTGCGATGCCCTTCACGGAATGGCGCATCACGGCGTCGTGTCAGTCGACGATCCGCTCGGGCGGTGGCTTTCGGGGTATCCCTCCGTCGCCGACGTCACCCTCGGGCAGCTCTGCGACAGCACGAGCGGCATCGGGTCGTACGCGCCGCTCGTCAACGACCGCTGGATCACGGTGCCCGAGCGCACCTGGGCGCCGAAGGAGCTCATCGCCTACGGCTTCGCGAAGGGCCTTCAAGGGGACCCCGGCGTCGCCTACCGCGACTCCGACACCGGCTACCTTCTCCTGGGGCTCGCCCTCCAGCGCGCCGCCGACACGTCCGCCGCGCGGCTGCTCGACGAGTACGTGTTCGAGCCGATCGGCATGGACGACACCTCTCTCCCCGATCGGCTGTCGAGCTCGGCCGATCTGCTCGGAGGGCTCCGCTCGAGCGGAAGGACGCCCGACTGCACGGAGCCGACGAACATGACGCGGCTGTCGCCGACCGCGGGATTCACCGCGAGCGGCGTCATCTCCACGGTGGACGACCTCAGCGACTACATCCAGTCGGTCGCGCTCGGCACTCGGTCGTACGACGCCGAGGCCCGTTTCGCGGAACCGCTCCCCGCCGCAGCCGACGGGCCGTCATGGTTCAGCGCGGCAGGCGGCGTTCTGCAGGCGGGCTCGCTCGTGGGCCAGGCCGGCTCGGTGCCCGGCTACCTCACGGCGGCGTTCGCCGACCGTGAGACGGGCCTGTCGGTCGTGCTCGTGCTGAACAACTCCCGCGCGGGCGCGTCGGTGCCGCGCGACCTCGCGTGGCAGCTGGCGGCGATCGCCTCCAAGGCTCCGGCCGCGGCGGGGGAGTCGATGCCTGAGGCGGGCGGCCTGCCCTGGAAGGCCGACACGTACGGCGAGAAGATCGTCGAGGCCGCCATCTGCCCGCTTCCGTGAACGCGCGCGCGACGTCGGCGGTCGGCCTCGTCGTCGCCGGGCTCGCGTGCCAGGAGGTGGGAGCGGCACTGGCCGTGGGCCTGTTCCCGCAGGCGGGGCCCATCGGTGTCGTCATGATGCGTCTCGTGTTCTCGGCGGCGGTGCTGCTCGCCCTCGCCCGCCCCTCTCTCCGCGGGCATTCGCGGTCGGATTGGGCGGCCGTCGTCCGATTCGGCGCGGTGCTGGCGCTCATGAACGCCCTCTTCTACCTCGCGCTGGAGCGCTTGCCCCTCGGGGTCACCGTCACGATCGAGGTGCTGGGGCCGCTGGTGCTGTCGATCGTGGCCAGCCGGCGTGCGAGCGCCTGGGTGTGGGCAGGCGTCGCGTTCGCGGGGGTGGTCGCGCTCGGCGGGGGTGGCTTCGACCGCCTCGATCTGTGGGGGGTGGTGTTCGCCCTCGGGGCGGCGGCGAGCTGGGCGGGCTACATCCTGGCATCCGCGCGCGTCGGGGCGGCCTTCCCGCGGCTCGACGGACTGGCGCTGGCGATGACCGTCGGGGCGGTGCTGTCGCTGCCGTTCGGCGTGGCGGATGCCGGCTCGGCGCTCGTGCGGCTCGACCTCCTCGCGCTCGGGGCGGCGGTGGCCGTGCTCAGCTCCACGGTGCCGTACGCCCTCGAGCTCATCGCGCTGCGGCGGCTTGCGGCATCGGCGTTCGCCGTGCTCATGAGTCTCGCCCCCGCCGTGGCCGCACTCGCGGGATTCGTACTCCTCGGTCAGCACCTCGTGTGGCTGGAGGCGGTGGGCATCGCGCTCGTGGTGACGGCATCCATCGGCGCGGTGCGCGCAGCGGGGCGACGCGCGACCCAGGCATCGCAACCGCTCGGCTGAGCCCATAGGGCGCTCTGGTCGGGGTGACCTCTTGTCGCCCGCCGGCGTGCGACCTACAATTACTGAACGCTCGTTCTGAAATTCAGAACGACGACGTTCCGTGAAGGCCGGAGATGACCGACACCGCTGTCACCGACGACGACGCCGCAGGCCAGGCCCTGTTCGACGAGATCATCGCCGCCGACTCCCGGATCGAGCCGCGCGACTGGATGCCCGACGCCTACCGGCGCACCCTCATCCGCCAGATCTCGCAGCATGCGCACTCCGAGATCATCGGCATGCAGCCCGAGGGCAATTGGATCACCCGCGCCCCCAGCCTCAAACGCAAGGCGATCCTCATGGCCAAGGTGCAGGACGAGGCAGGCCACGGGCTCTACCTCTACTCTGCCGCGCAGACCCTCGGCATCACCCGCGACGAGATGACCGCCCAGCTCATCGACGGCAAGGCGAAGTACTCGTCGATCTTCAACTACCCCACGCCGACGTGGGCCGACATGGGCGCGATCGGCTGGCTCGTCGACGGCGCCGCCATCTGCAACCAGGTGCCCCTGTGCCGGGCGTCGTACGGACCGTACGCGCGCGCCATGATCCGCATCTGCAAGGAGGAGTCGTTCCACCAGCGTCAGGGCTTCGAGATCCTGCTCGCCCTCATGCAGGGAGATGACGCGCAACGGCGCATGGCGCAGGATGCCGTCGACCGCTGGTACTGGCCGAGTCTCATGATGTTCGGCCCGCCCGACGACGCGTCGCCGAACTCGGCGCAGTCGATGGCCTGGAACATCAAGCGGTTCTCGAACGATGACCTCCGCCAGCGGTTCGTGGGCATGCTCGTGCCGCAGGCCGAAGCACTCGGGGTGACACTGCCCGATCCGAACCTCGCCTGGAACGACGCCGAGCAGCGCTGGGAGATGAGCGAGATCGACTGGACCGAGTTCCACGAGGTGCTCCGCGGCAACGGCCCTTGCAACGCCGAGCGCATCCGCGTGCGCCGCGACGCGCACGCCGAAGGCGCCTGGGTGAGGGAAGCGGCGGCCGAGTACGCGCGCAAGCAGCAGGCGCGGTCCCGCAAGGAGGTGGCGTGATGACGACACCCGGGGCGCGTGCCGACGAGACCTGGCCGCTGTGGGAGGTGTTCGTGCGCGCGGCGCGCGGCCTCAGCCACGTGCACGCCGGGTCGTTGCACGCTCCTGATGCCGACCTCGCGCTGCGCAACGCCCGCGACCTCTACACCCGCCGCGGCGAGGGCACGTCGATCTGGGTCGTGCCGGCCGAGGCGATCACCACGAGCGACCCGTCGTCGAAGGGCGCCCTCTTCGAGAGCGCCGCGGGCAAGAACTACCGCCATGCCGTGTACTACACGGCATCGGAGGGGGTGCCGCACCTGTGAGAGACGTCGACACCGGCGAGGCGGGCGGGCACGGAGACGTGACGGTCGAGCGGCTGCGCCTCAGTGAAGAGCTGGCGGGGACAGGCGCCGAGGCGACACCGGATGCCGCCGAGTACGCCCTGTGGCTCGGCGACGACGCACTGATCCTCGCTCAGCAGCTCTCGGCCTGGGTCGCGCACGGTCCCGAGCTCGAAGAAGACCTCGCCCTCACCAACATCGCCCTCGATCTGCTCGGTCACGCCCGGTCGCTGCTGCGATACGCGGGGTCGGTCGATGGGAGGTCCGAAGACGACCTCGCCTACTTCCGCGACGAACACGAGTTTCGCTGCGCATGGCTGTTCGAGCAGCCCAACGGCGACTACGCGCAGACCATCGCGCGGCAGCTGTTCGCCTCCGCGTTCCAGTACGAGCTGTACCGGGCGCTCGCGGCATCCGCCGATGAGACGTTCGCGGCGGTCGCGGCGAAGGCGGTGAAGGAGGTCGAGTACCACCGCGACCACGCCGTGCAGTGGACGCTGCGTTTCGCCGGGGGCACCGACGAGTCGCGCGCCCGCATCATGCGAGCGGTCGGCGACCTCTGGCCCTATGTCGACGAGCTGTTCCGCGACGAGCCGCTCACCGACGCTCTCGCCGATGCCGGCATCGCGGTGCGCCCGTCGACCCTGCGGCCCGCTTTCGACGCCGTCATGGATGCCGTTTTCGCCGAGGCGGAGCTGGAGCGGCCGGCCGTGGCCGCCTCGGCCGGCGGCGGTCGCCACGGTCGCCATGCCGCACCCCTCGGCCACCTCCTCGCGGAGATGCAGGTGCTCGCGCGCCGTCATCCCGGAGCCCGCTGGTGACGCGGCGCGACCGGGCGTACGCCGTGGCCGCGGCCGTATGCGACCCCGAGGTGCCCGTGCTGACGATCGAAGACCTCGGCGTGCTGCGCGGCGTCGAGGCCGACGGCGACCGCGTCACGGTGACCATCACGCCCACTTATTCCGGCTGCCCCGCACTCGACACCATCCGCGACGATCTTCTGCTCGCGCTCACGCGGGCCGGGTATGCCGAGGTGGACGTGCGCCTCGTGCTGAACCCGGCGTGGACGACCGACTGGATGACCGATGCCGGCAAGGAGAAGCTGCGCCGGTTCGGGATCGCCCCTCCCACCGGTTCCGCCGCACGCGCGCGCGGCCCGATCCCCGTCGCCCTGGCGGTGCGGTGCCCGCAGTGCGGGTCGCTCGCCACGAGGGAGGTCTCGCGCTTCGGATCGACGTCGTGCAAGGCCCTCTACGAGTGCACGTCGTGTCTCGAGCCGTTCGATCACTTCAAGGTGCACTGATGGCCGACGCTCCCGCTCCCTCTGCCACCGACCCCGCCGCGGATGACCCTGCGGCGGCCGAGCGCGTCGCGGAGCAGCTGATCTCGAGCGCCGTGGGCGGTTCGCGCACCCGCCGCGGGAGGTTCCACACACTCACCGTCTCGGAGGTCAGGACGCTGACGAAGGATGCCGTCGAGGTCACCTTCGCCGTGCCTCCCGCGCTGCAGCCCGACTTCGACTTCTTGGCAGGGCAGCACGTCGCGCTGCGCGCCGTGGTCGACGGTCAGGAGCTGCGGCGCTCGTATTCGCTGTGCCGCCCGCCCGCGCCGGGCCGCATCAGCATCGGCATCAAGCGCGACCACGGCGGCCGGTTCTCGTCGTGGGCGCAGACCGAGCTGCATCCCGGCGACACGCTCGACGTCATGAGCCCGCAGGGATCGTTCACCTCGACCCTCGCCGATCTCGACGGCGCGCACGTCGCGGGCATCGCCGCCGGCTCCGGGGTGACGCCCCTCATGGCACTCGCCACGGCCGTGCTCTCGCGGTCGGCGACGAGCCGGTTCACGCTGCTCTACACGAACCGCGCGACGTCCGACGTGATGTTCCTCGACGACCTCGCCGACCTCAAAGACCGCTATCCCGCCCGGCTCGCGCTCCACCACGTGCTCTCCCGTGAGCAGCGCACCGCGCCGCTGCTGTCGGGCCGTCTCGACGAGGCGAAGCTGCGCACCGTCTTCGACCGGCTGATCCCTCCGGCGACCGTGGACGAATGGTTCCTGTGCGGCCCGATGGAGCTCGTGCAGCGGTGTCGCGACGTGCTGGACGATCTCGGCGTCTCTCGTGCGCATGTGCGGTCGGAGCTGTTCACGACGGGGGAGCCGGGCGAGATGCCGCGTGCGCGCCCGGTCGCCGTGGGAGACGACGAGGAGGCCGTCCGCATCCGGTTCACCCTCGACGGCACGACCTCGGCCGTCGACAGCCCGGCCCGTGCGAACGAGTCGATCCTGAACGCCGCGCTGCGCGTGCGCGGAGACGTGCCGTTCGCGTGCGCAGGCGGCGTATGCGGCACCTGCCGGGCGAGGCTCGTGGCGGGTGCGGTGACGATGACCGAGAACTACGCGCTCGAACCCGAGGAGCTCGAGCGCGGCTACGTGCTCACCTGCCAGTCCCACCCCACGACCCCGCAGGTCGTGGTCGACTACGACGTCTG
Source organism: Actinomycetes bacterium (assembly GCA_023431405.1). Taxonomy (GTDB): domain Bacteria; phylum Actinomycetota; class Actinomycetes; order Actinomycetales; family Microbacteriaceae; genus Microbacterium. Next base: position 17,760 of record JAEYVZ010000014.1, on the reverse strand, counting down.
AGGAGACCGACGATGATCGATCTGCGCATCGAGGACGGCGTGGCGCACGTCGTGCTCGACAACCCCGCCAAGCTCAACGCGCTCGACGAAGACGCGCTCGGCGCGCTCGGCCGCGCCTACGCGGAGGCCGAGCACGCCGGAGTGCGCGCGCTCGTGCTCCGCGGTGAGGGTCGCGCCTTCTGCGCCGGCCGCGACATCTCAGAGGTCGACCCCGCCGCCGACGACGTGAGCGGCTACCTCGACGGTCTCGTGACGCCGCTCCTGCGGCGCATGGCGTCGTTCCCCGCACCGACCTTCGCCGCCGCGCAGGGCGCATGCCTGGGTGTGGGACTCGGGCTCCTCATCGCGACCGACGTCGTCTACGTCGCCGACACCGCACGCATCGGATCGCCGTTCGCCGCCCTGGGCGCGACGCTCGACTCGGGCGGTCATGCCTTCTTCGTCGAGAGGCTCGGCACCCACACGACGCTCGATCTCATCTACACGGGACGGCTCATGGGCGGTGCCGAGGCCGTGCAGGCGGGGCTCTTCTCACAGGTCATGCCCGCCGATGAGGTGACGGATGCCGTGACCGCCGCCGCGGCGCGCGCGGCCGAGGGTCCGACCACCGCCTTCGTCGCGAGCAAGCGTCTCGTCCAGCGCATCCGCGACGAGCGGCTCGCGCTGTGGGAGACGATCGACCTGGAGAACGCGGCGCAGGCGGCGCTGTGCGACACCGACGACTACCGCGAGGGCTTCGCGGCGTTCCAGCAGAAGCGCACCCCCCGGTTCGAGGGGCGGTGACCGTGGACTCCGCATCAGCGCCCCGCAGCGACACGCACGCGAGCAGCACACACGCGAGCGATGCCGTCATCCTCACCGAATGGCACGACGATCGCGTGGTGGCGACCCTCCACCGGCCCGAGGTGCGAAACGCGATCGATCAGCGCATGATCGACGAGCTCCATGCGCTGTGTGCGCGGCTCGAGGAGGACCCCCGCATCCTGATCATCACGGGTTCCTCGCGGGTCTTCGCCTCCGGAGCCGACATCCGCCAGCTCCGCGATCGTCGCGCCGCCGACGCGCGCGAGGGCATCAACACACGCGCGTTCGAGCGGGTGCGCGCCCTCCCCATGCCCGTCATCGCGGCGATCCACGGGTGGGCGCTGGGGGCGGGCGCAGAGCTCGCGTACGCCGCCGACCTCCGTCTCGGAACGCCCGCGACCCGCATCGGGAACCCGGAGGCAGGCCTCGGCATCCTCGCCGCGGCGGGGGCCACCTGGCGTCTGCCGCAGATCGTCGGCGAGGCCCGCGCGGCAGAGATGCTCTACACGGGCCGCGTCGTGGAGGCCGACGACGCGCTCTCCTGGGGGCTGCTCAACAGCATCCACGACCCCGATGAGCTGCTGGCCGCCGCCCACGCCCTCGCCGACCGCATCGCGCGTAACGACCCGCTCGCCGTGCGACACACCAAGACGGCCTTGGCCGCCCCTCTCGGCGCGCACCCCCGCATCGACCTGGAGCTTCAGGCCGAGCTGTTCGAGAGTCCCGAGAAGATGCGGCGGATGACCGCGTTCCTGGAGGGTCGGCGATGAGCGGCGATCTCCCCGTCGAAGACGCGCGGGCCGTCGCGGGCATGCGGGTCGGCGTCATCGGAGGCGGACGCATGGGCGCGGGCATCGCGCACGCGTTCCTCCTGGCGGGCGCGCGCGTCTGCATCGTCGAGCGCGACGAGGAGGCGGCGGATGCGGCACGCGAGCGTGTCATCGCCTCCCTCGCCACCTCCGTCGAGCGCGGCGACACCCCCGCACCCCAGGCCGATCTCGTCTCGCGGCTGCGCCTGGAGACCGACACGGCCGCACTCGCCGGGTGCATGCTCGTGATCGAGGCGGTGCCCGAAGATCGGGGTCTCAAGCGCGAGACGCTCCAGCGCGCCGCCCTCGCGGCGCCGGATGCCGTGCTCGGCACGAACACGTCGTCGATCCCGATCGTCGCGCTCGCTGCGGGGCTCCCCGCGCCCGACCGCCTCATCGGACTCCACTTCTTCAATCCCGTGCCGTCGTCGCGCCTCGTGGAGGTGGTCGTGGGGCCCGCCACCGCGCCGGAGGTCGTCGCGTTCGCCCGTCGTACGGTCGCCGCCCTCGGCAAGTCGCCCATCGAGGTGCAGGACGCTCCGGGATTCGCATCGTCGCGCCTGGGGCTCGCCCTCGCTCTCGAGGCGATCCGCATGGTGGAAGAGGGCGTCGCGTCGCCGGCCGACATCGACGCGGCCATGGAGCTCGGGTACCGCCACGCGATGGGGCCGCTGCGAACCACCGACATCGTCGGGCTCGACGTGCGTCTCGGTATCGCGGAGGAGCTGCACCGCACCCTCGGCGAACGGTTCGCACCGCCCGAGCTGCTGCGACGCCTGGTGGCCGAAGGGCACCTCGGACGCAAGAGCGGCCGCGGATTCTATGAATGGAGTGACTGAATGACCGGCATCCTTCCGAGCTACGTGAATGACGCGTGGTGGTCGCCGTCGGACGACGAGGACGCCACGGTCGTACGTGACGCATCGACCGGCGAGGTCGTCACACGGGTGAGCACCCGGGGCCTCGACCTGGGTTCCGTGCTCGAGCACGCCCGCACGGTGGGGCAGCGCAGCCTCGGGGCGCTCACCTTCCATCAGCGCGCCCTGGTGCTGAAGCAGCTCGCGCTCGCGCTCACCGAAAGCAAAGAGGAGCTGTACGCCCTGTCGATGCGTGCGGGCTCCACGCGGCGCGACTCCCTGAGCGACATCGACGGCGGCATCGGGGTGCTGTTCACCTACTCCTCGAAAGGACGCCGCGAACTCCCCAACGCGCAGGTGCATCTCGACGGACCGGTCGAGTCGCTCTCGAAAGACGGGTCGTTCCTCGGCAGGCACGTGTACACCCGGCTCCCCGGGGTCGCCGTGCAGATCAACGCCTTCAACTTCCCCGTGTGGGGCGCGCTGGAGAAGTTCGCGCCCGCGTTCCTTGCCGGAGTGCCGAGCGTGGTGAAGCCCGCGACCCCCACCGCCTACATCGCCGAAGCCTGGGTGCGGGTGCTCGTCGACTCCGGGCTCCTCCCGCCGGGAACGCTGCAACTGGTGAGCGGATCGGTGCCGACCCTCTTCGACGAGCTGCGCCTCGGAGACATCGTGGGCTTCACCGGCAGTGCCTCGACCGCCGACCGCCTCCGCAGGCACGACTCCGTCGAGAGGGGCGGGGTGCGCTTCACCAGCGAGACCGACTCCATCAACGCATCGATCCTCGGACCGGATGCCGTGCCCGGCACCCCGGAGTTCGACGCCTACGTGCGCCAGCTGTTCATCGAGCTCACGAGCAAAGCGGGCCAGAAGTGCACCGCGATCCGGCGCGCGATCGTCCCGTCCGGGACCGACCAGGCCGTCGCCGACGCGCTCGGCGCCATGATCGACCAGCGCGTGGTGCTGGGAGACCCTCGCGCCGAGGGCGTGACGATGGGCCCTCTCGTCTCGCTCGAGCAGCGTGACGAGGTGCTGCGCCAGGTGCGGGCGCTGCGCGAGGCCGGGGGAACGCCGCTGCTGGGCGGGTCGCAGCTCGACGGCGACGTCTCCCTGGAGGTCGTCGGCACCGACGGGGTGCGTCACGTTCCCACGGAGGGCGCGTTCGTCGCCCCGATCCTCCTCGGCTTCGGGCGCGACGCGCCGCGCGAGGTGCACGAGATCGAGGCGTTCGGCCCCGTCGCCAGCGTGCTGCCCTACGACACCGTCGAAGAGGCGGCGGGTCTCGTCGCCCGGGGCGGCGGATCGCTCGTGACCTCCGTCGCCACCCACGATCCCGCCGTGGCGACAGAGCTCCTCACGCGGATCGCGGCGTTCAACGGGCGCGTGCTGTTCCTCGACCGAGACGACGCACGCTCCTCCACCGGCCACGGAGCCCCGGTTCCGCACCTGCTGCACGGGGGGCCGGGTCGCGCGGGAGGCGGCGAGGAGCTCGGCGGCATCCGCGCGGTGCTCCACCACATGCAGCTCACCGCTGTGCAGGGGTCGCCGGAGATGCTGACGGCGCTCACCGGGGTGTGGCACGCCGGCGCCTCGTCGAACGGAGACGGGACCCACCCGTTCCGCAAGCCGCTCACCCGTCTGCGCATCGGCGACCAGATCGTCTCGCCCGCGCGCACCGTCACGCTCGACGACATCGAGACGTTCGCGCACTTCACCGGCGACACGTTCTACGCCCACATGGACGAGGAAGCCGCCGCCGCGAACCCGTTCTTCCCCGGCCGTGTCGCGCACGGCTACCTGCTGGTGTCGTGGGCGGCGGGTCTTTTCGTCGATCCGGATCCGGGCCCGGTGCTCGCCAACTACGGGCTCGAGAATCTGCGGTTCCTGACGCCGGTCTCACCGGGAGACGACATCCGCGTGCGCCTCACCGCGAAGCAGATCACGCCGCGCGAGACCGACGAGTACGGCGAGGTGCGCTGGGATGCGGAGATCCGCAACCAGAACGACGAGGTCGTCGCCCAGTACGACGTGCTCACTCTCGTCGCCAAGGAGTGAGCCGCCGGGGCGACCGCACCACACGCCCGGCGGAGGCAGACTGGAGGGGTGCCGGTCGTCGGTGCGGAAAGCGAGGAGCGCCGTGGGGAACGAGATCAACGCGGACGTGAACTTCCGGTCGCGTCGCTGGGTCAAGCCGGAGGACCTCAACGCGCACGGAACCCTGTTCGGAGGGAGCCTCCTGCGCTGGATCGACGAGGAGGCGGCGATCTACGCCATCATCCAGATCGGCAACCCGCGTGCGGTGACCAAGCTCATCTCCGAGATCGAGTTCGTCTCGTCGGCCAAGCAGGGCGACCTGATCGAGCTCGGGATGGTCGCCACATCGTTCGGGCGCACCTCGATCACGATGCGTGCGGAGGTGCGCAACATGATCACGCGACAGCGCATCCTCGCCATCGAGCGGATCGTGTTCGTCGGCCTCGACGAGCAGGGCAACCCGCTGCCGCACGGCTACTCGACCATCACGTACGAGCGCGACCGGCTGCCCCAGAGCCACATCAGCCAGGGCTGACGGCCCGTGACGGCGCGAGCGACCGTGGCCGTGGTCGGCCCGGCCACCTGGAACGACATCATCGTGCTCGATCACCTCCCCGACCCCGTTCCGCACATGCAGTTCGCGCGTGCCGCGTGGAGCACCATGGGCGGGACCTCGGCCGGGAAGGCTCTGCATCTCGCGGCACTCGGCATCCCGTGCCGCCTGCACGCCTTCCTCGGCCCCGACCAGCCGGGTCGTCGCGTCGCCGAGGGCCTGCGGGGCGCCGGCGTCGATCTCGTCACGCACGCCTCGTCACATACCGAGCGGCACGTCAACCTCATGACCGAGGATGGCGCGCGGGTGTCGCTCTACGTCGCCGTCCCCTCCGCGCCGACCGGCGAGGCGCTCGCCGCGGTGAGCGCCGACCTGAGACAGGCGCGCCACGCCATCGTCGACCTCAGTGAGGCCGGCGCGGCGATCATCGAGTCGGTGGCGGCGGCTGCCGGCGACGACCGTCCCACCGTCTGGGTCGACCTCCACGACTACGACGGCGATTCATCGTTCCACGAGCCGTTCGTGCGCAGCGCCGACATCGTGTTCATGAACGCCGATGCCGTCGACGATCCCGAGGCGCTCGCCCGCGCGTGCGTGGCGAAAGGGCCGCGCCTCGCGGTGTGCACGCTCGGTGCGGACGGCGCGCTGGCCGTGGATGCCACGGGCCTCACGGCGCGGGCGCCGGCGCCGTCCGTCGAGCGGGTCGTCGACACGAACGGCGCCGGCGACGCCTTCATGGCCGGGTTCCTCGCAGCCCGGCTGCGCGGCCTCGCCATCGACGAGTGCCTGCGCGACGGCTCGTCGCAGGCGGCGGTGGCGCTGTCGACCCGCCACCTGCACCCGAGCGTGGCGCCCTCGGACGGGTGATGCGCGGCGCGTGGATCACGCGGCTCGCAGGAGTTTCCCCGCCAGCGCCCGACCGGCGCGGCGCGCGTGGTCTTCCGTCTGCGTCTTGTGGCGGGCGGCGGTGTCGGCGAACCGGTCGAGCGCCGGATCGACGCCGACGAGCGTGAAGCTGCGGCGCACGACCTCGAGATCGAGGCCCCACACGTCTTCGAGCACACGGCGCATCCACGGAGTCGCATGGTCCCATCCCTGCTTGGGGGCCCCTTCGTCATAGTTGCCGCCGAGCGAGGTGACGAGCACCGCGGGCTTGCCGCGCAGGGCCGTGCCGTACGGATTGATCCGCTCGTCGGTGTAGGCCAGGTCGAACCAGGCCTTGACGTGCTGTGGCACCCCGTAGTTGTAGAGCGGGAAGGTGAACAGGAGCGCCTCGGCGTCCACGAGCTCGTCGGCGAGGGTGCGGGCGAGTGCAACGGCCTCGCGTTGGGTGGCACTGCGGTCCGGCTCGGGCACCGATCCGGCACCGACCGCGGCGGCCCACGACGCGAAGCCCACGGGCTCGGCCGTCAGATCGCGACGGATGACACCGGCATCGGGGTGGACGGCGGTCCACTCCGCTTCGACGAGATCGCCGAGGGCGCGACTCGCAGAGAAGGCGGGGAACAGGCTCGCATCGACACGGAACAGCGACATGGGGACTCCTTTCGATGCCGCGACGCGGAATCAACGCCCCGGCAGTTCGGTTACTGACGGTGCGTAACGGCCTCGGACACCGTTCATTCCCGTTGCGGCATACGCACTATGAAGTGCCCTACGAACACCGAAGGACGTATCGCGAGATGGCGCACCTCACCGCATCCACCGCCCCCGAGCCCCTCCCGACGCTCGACATCCCGGCGAAGTGCCGCGATGCGGATCCGGACGGACTCCTGCGAGACATGCTGACGACGATCGGCGACAAGTGGACCGTCCTCGTCATCGGGCATCTCGAAGACGGCCCGCTGCGATTCACCCGCATCATGCAGCTCCTGCCTGCGATCTCGCACCGGATGCTGACGCGCACTCTTCGCACCCTGGAACGCGACGGCATCGTGCTCCGCACCGTCTTCCCGGAGAGCCCGCCGCGCGTCGAGTACGACCTCACCCCGCTCGGACACACACTGATCGGGCCCCTCGCGGGTCTCCACCGATGGGTGCTCGCCCATCGCGACGAGATCACCCGCAATCGCGAGGTTCACGACCGCGCCTGAGGCGCGTCCCTCCTGCGGGCGCAACGCAGGACGGCGCGGCGGGGTGTCGGGGGTCGTGTTTACGATCGGCCCATGGCGGAGCGAGTCGAGGCGTGGTGGGCGCGTCGCCAATGGTCGAAGGGGACAGTCGAGCCGTACCCGGTCGGCACCTACCGGGAGGCGTGGGCCGCCTACCCGGCGCTCATCCGGCAGTACCACCCGGAGCTCAACGCCGGCATCACCCTCACCCAGATCCCGCCGGCTGCCGATGTGCTGCTGCTCTGGGAGTGCGAGACCGGCCACCGGTTCGTCGCGACGCCCGAGGAGCAGCGTTCGCGGCCGGGCCGCGAGCGGCGGCGCAGCGCGTGGTGCCCCGAGTGCTCTGAGCGGGCGGCGCCGCGCCGCATCCTCCCCCTGCCCATGAAGGAAGCGGTGACTCCGCCGCCGTCCTCGCCTCTCGAGCGCCCCCTTGAGGCCGCCGTGCTGCGGGGGCGCCGGCCGAAGCCTCCTGTCCGACTGTGTGAGAAGACGCCGGCCGTTCCGGTGGGTGAGCCTTTCGTGTCGACATGTGCGCCCGCGCCGGCCTCGGCTGTCGAGGGCCGGCTGCGCGCCGACCTGTTCGCACGGCTCTCGCTCACCCCCGGGCTCAACGCCGTGCGGGTGGCAAGGCCCTTCTTCGAACACCTCGAGGTGTGGCCCGACATCGTCCTCGACGAGCTTCGCATCGCCGTCGAGTACGACTCCATCGGGCGCCACGGGCTGGAGCACGTCGGGCGACGCGAGGAGGCGGATCGTCGGAAAGACCGCGCCCTCCGAGGTGCGGGATGGGAGGTGGTGAGAGTGCGCACGGGCCGGCTCGAACCGCTCGGACCCCACGACCTGCAGGTGATCGCTTGGAACGGCCGGACGCTCGATCGGCTCATCGACGTGATGCGCGAGGTGCGCGGATCGCTGCTCGTCGACGCGTATCTCCGCTGACATCCCCCGCCTTCGGCGGCCGACGATACCCGCGGCGCCTCCTCACCAGCCGCACGCGGTGCGTCTCCGTCCACAACCGACCCCATCGCGCCGTCGCTGCGCCTCCGCCCGGCGCAGGCTGTCGCTCTGTGTGCCGCGTGCCGTGCGCCGGCACAGGAAGGAGCATGCGCGAATCATGGAGACGACCAGAAGAAGGGTGCGCGCGCGGTCGCGAGATCGCGTCGCCCGATCGCTCCGACCACGCCGAGCGGGTCGATGGCGTGCGGCGGTGGCTGTGCTCAGCGTCGCCGCGACCGCCGCGGCCGGCCTCATCACGATCCCGTCGGCGGGCGCGGCGTCACACGCGTACGGCGTCGGCGACGTGTCGGGCGAGGTGATCGGCTGGCAGGGGAGCATGCGCACCACCGGCGGCGCGTACGTGTTCTGCACCGATCCCGGCACGCGCTTCCCCGCCGGCGGCGACTCCCGCACGGGTTACCGCTCCACGTGGAAGGGGGTGGAGGGCGACCCTCTCGCGGGGGTGAACCGGGCACTGCACGAGATCGACGACACGAACGATCGCGACGCCGCGGCACTCAACTTCGTCATCAAGCACGTCTTCGATCCCCGGGCGATGTACCGCACGCACGGCTATCCGCGCGCCGGCAGCTGGCCCGAAGGCGACCTGGCGCGCTACATCCAATGGGTGCTGTCGACGACCTATCCGACGGCGGGGGGCGGCTGGCGGGCGGTCCGTGATCGGGCGCTCCAGCTGCTCGAGGTCGTCGAGAGCACACGTGCGGCGACGGCGAGCCCGCAGAAGGGCACCGGACGTCTCGTCTTCACCACCCTGGCCGGCGATCCGTCCCGCGGCACGGTCACGATGACGGGCACCCCCGGCGCCGTCGGCTCGGTCACGCTCACCAACGGCGTCTTCGCCGACACCGGCGAGAAAAGACGCGCGAACGTGAAGGAGGGCGTGTCGTACGCGGTGCGCGCGGTCCCCACCTCCGATGGCGCTCCGTACACCGTCAGCGGCACGGGCGAGTTCCGCACGGGAGGCACGGCGGGGTATCGCGCCGAGGTGGAACTGTGGACCAACCCGACGCAGAACATGGTGGCGAAGGGGCGCATCGTGCGTCCGACCGTGTTCACGGTGGTCGGCGCCGATACGAAGCCGCGCATCGCCACCTTCGCGCCGGTGCTCACGAGCCGTGCCGCCGCGTTCGCCGAAGGGGGCGCGCTGCGCGACACCCTGACCTTCTCGGTCGCCGCGGTCGACGGGGTGAAGAACCCCTGGCCGACCGAGGGCGGGCGCCATCGCGAGGTCGGCTTCATCGTGACGGCGTACGGACCGTACGCCGAGCCGCCCGCCGAGGTCACCGCGGTGCCCGAGGGTTCACCGGTGGCGGGCGCCGCCCGGATCGTGGCCGTCGGGCCGGAGCATCCCGTGACCGCGACGATCCCCGGCGTCGAGGAGGGTGGCTACTACACCTTCGTGGCCGCGTACGACCCCGCGTCGACGCCCGAAGCCACTCGCCGGTTCCTTCCCGCCGACTACGCCTGGCAGCACGCTTTCGGCATGCCGGAGGAGACCACGGTGGCGCCTATGCGTCTGCGACTGTCGTCTCAGGTGCAGGAGGCCGACGTCGCCCTTCGCGGCCGCGGTGACGACGTCGTGATCGTCGAATCCGACGGTCCGTGGCTGCGTACGCGCGACGGAGCGAAGAACGTGCCCGTCGTGCTCACCGGCGAGTACATCCATCTGCCCGCCTCGTCGCTGCCCGCCGAGCCCGTGCACAGTCTCCCCGAGGGGGCGAGCGTCGTCGGCACGGTGTCGCTGACGGTGACCGAGCCCGGCAGATACCACGCGAAGGATGCCGACGGGTTCGGTGCGCTCGCCGTGCCGCCGGGCGCGACGGGGCACATGACGTGGCGCTGGTCGGTGGTCGAGGAGGAGCAGCCCGCAGACCACCGAGGATTCGTGAGGGGGTCATCGGAGCTGGTCGGCGAACCCACCCAGACGCAGACGATCGCAGTGCCGTCGATCCGCACGCGTGCCCAGCCGTCGGTTCGGCCGGGGCGCTCCATGACCGACACCGCGATCGTGTCGGGCGTCGTGCCCGAGGGTGGGATGGCGCTGTCGTTCGCCGCTTACTCCGTGCCGTTCGGGGCGGACGGCAGTCCGGCGTGGGCGGGAGAGCAGGGCGATTTCTCCGGGTTCTGCACGCCGGAGAATCTCGTGTGGGACAACCATGCGAACCCGCAGATCATCACCGAGCCGGGAACCTACACCTCGCCCTCCGTTCCCACCGATGCGCATTCCCTCACGCTGTGGGTAGAGCGAGGCTCGGCGCCCGGATCGGACGGTCGGCCCGAGACGATCGTCGAGGGGGTCTGTGGGGCTCCCGAGGAGACCACCTACGGTCTCCGCGTCACGACGCAGGCCCAGGCGGGGGAGTCGAGTGCTCGGGTGCGCCCCGGCGGTGAGCTCTGGGACACCGTGCTGCTGACCGGCGCGCTTCCCGACGGGGGTGCGGTGTCGGTCGACCTCTACCGATGGGCGGACGATGCGCCGGTGTGCACGGCCGAATCGCGGGTGTGGTCCAGCGAGCCCGTTCCGCTCGTCGGCGGCATGTTCCGGGGCGGTGTCCTGGTCGACTTCCGTGAGCGTGGGCAGACCTTCACGGTGCCGGAGCTGCCCGAAGGCACCCGGCTCGGCTTGGTCGAGACCACCCGTGATGCCGAAGGGCGCGTCCTCTCCCGCGGACGGTGCGGGGAGGAGGGGGAGACGGTGACGGTGGTGCGCCCCGCCGTCTCCTCCGCTCACGCACTTCCCGAGACCGGCGCCGATCGCGACCTGTCGACGCCGACGATCGGGGCGGCAGCCCTGATCACCGCGGGAGGACTCCTCACGGTGCTGGCGATCCGGCGCCGGCGTCGGCACTCGAGCGACGCGGCATCCGCAATCGGATGACGACCTGGGGGAGAGGCGCGCACACCCCACGCCTCTCCCCTGGGCAGCGTCGCGCTCGGAACGCATATTCGTCGATGAGAATCCACTGACCTCATTGAGTATCGAAGATGTGTTCGATACCCTGGGCTGGTGACCCGCTCCACCGACCAGCACGACCTGACCATCTGGATGACAGACGACATCCCGGTGCGGCTCTTCTGCGCAGGTCGGCGCTGGCGGGTCACCGACACGCCCACGCGACTGCGCGACAGTGTGTGGAGTGCGACCCCGGGATCAGGCCGGGGCTTCTACGGCTGGCGATTCCAAGGCACCGACGAATCAGGCCTCAGCGTCATCTTCGACGTGTTCCCCGCCCCCGACGAATGGCATGTCCACCACACCTGGGCGGACTGACGCCCCGACGCGAGGTCCGCGCACATCCCCCGCGGTCCCCGGCGCAAGCCCCCTGTGATACACGCTCGGGCAGCGCTACCGTGGCGGCACGCAAGAGTGAGGAGCCGAGATGGCTACGAGTGTCGCAGAGGTCATCGTCGAGACGATCAAGCGTGCAGGGGTCGAACGCGTCTGGGGACTCCCCGGCGACTCGCTCAACACCTTCACCGATGTCCTCCGGCGCGACGGTTCACTCCGGTGGATGCACGTGCGCCACGAAGAATCGGCCGCCTTCGCCGCCGCGGCGGAGGCCGAGATCACCGGACGCCTCGCCGTCGTCGCCGGAAGCTGCGGGCCCGGCAATCTCCACTTCATCAACGGGCTGTACGACGCGCAGCGCAGCCGAGTCCCCGTGCTCGCCATCGCATCTCACATCCCGTCGTCGCAGATCGGCAGCGCCTACTTCCAGGAGACGCACCCGCAGGAGCTGTTCCGCGAATGCAGCGTCTACTGCGAGATGATCAGCGACCCCGCCCAGATGCCCTGGGTCCTGGAGACCGCGATGCGCTCGGCCGTCGAACGCCGTGGCGTCGCCGTCATCGTCGTCCCGGGCGACGTGTTCGCCGAAGACGTCCCCGCGCGCCGGGCGTCTGCGCCCATCACCGCTGCCGCGCCGAGGGTCATTCCCAGCGGCGACGAACTGCGACGCATGGCATCCCTCCTCGACGGGGCGGAGAAGATCACGATCCTCGCCGGCGCAGGCGTCGCCGGAGCCCACGACGAGGTCATCGCGCTCGCCGAACGACTGCGTGCCCCCATCGTGCACGCGTTCCGCGGCAAGGAGCACATCGAGTACGACAACCCGTACGACGTCGGCATGACGGGACTGCTCGGATTCGCGTCCGGTTACCGGGCGATGGAGCGATGCGACCTGCTGCTGATGCTCGGCACCGACTTCCCCTACCGGCAGTTCTATCCCTCGAAGGCGAAGATCATCCAGGTCGACATCCGCGGCGAACAGCTGGGGCGCCGCTCACCCGTCGACCTCGGTGTCGTGGGTGACGTCGGCGAGACCGCCCGCGCCCTCCTGCCGATGCTCCGCGCAGACCGCTCCGACGCGCACCTCACGTCCAGCCTCGACCACTACGCCAGAACGCGCCGCGACCTCGACGCACTCGCGGACAACGACGGTCGGCCCCCGATCCACCCGCAGTACCTCATGCGTCTCCTCGACGAGCTCGCCGCAGACGATGCCGTCTTCACCGCCGACGTCGGCACTCCCGTCATCTGGGCGGCGCGCTATCTGACCATGACCGCGCAGCGGCGGCTCCTCGGGTCGTTCACGCACGGCTCGATGGCGAACGCCCTCCCTCACGCGCTCGGGGCGCAGGCGACAGACACGGCCCGGCAGATCGTCGCCCTCAGCGGCGACGGCGGACTCGCGATGCTCATGGGCGACCTGCTCTCGATCAGGCAGAACGATCTGCCCGTCAACATCATCGTCTTCAACAACTCGTCACTGAACTTCGTCGAGGTCGAGATGAAAGCGGCCGGTGTCGTCAACTTCGGCACCGACCTCGTCAACCCGAACTTCGCCGACGTCGCCGAGAGCGTCGGCATCCGCGGCATCCGCGTCGAAGACCCTGCGCTTCTGCGGGGCGCGCTCACGGAGGCGCTCGCCCACGAAGGGCCCACTCTCGTCGATGTCGTCGTCGCCGAGCAGGAATTGTCGATCCCGCCGTCGATCACCGCCGAGCAGGCGAAGGGCTTCGCCCTCTACGCCCTTCGCACCGTGCTCTCCGGCCGTGGCGACGAACTGCTCGACCTCGCCGACACCAACGTCTGGCGCCGGCTGTTCCACTGACGTCGCGGACAGGGCGACGTCGTCAGATCTCGTCGCGCCACGTGTGCCGCGGGTCGTAGCCGAGGAGGCGCCTCGCCTTCTCGATCGACAGCAGCGTCTCGTACGGCTGAAGCTCGCGCGTCACCGGGACGTCGGGGAACACGGCAGCGATGAGCTCCGTGTTGGGCGTCGACATCACGGTATCGGCGGCGGCGATGATGAACTGGTCGAACCCGGGCGGGGCGACTGTCAGCGCACGCTCCACCGCCTGAGCGCCATCACGCGCATCGATGTAGCCCCAGAGATTCCATTTGCGCAGCGCCGGGTCGGCCTCGAACGACGGGAACTGCGCATAGTCGTCGGGAGTCATCACGTTGGAGAACCGCAGCGCCGTGATCGACAGATCGGGATGCCAGCGCACGAGCTCGCCCGCGAGGCGCTCCTCGAGCGTCTTGACCAGCGAATACACCGACTCCGGGCGGGGCGGGTACTCCTCATCCACGGGGATGTAGGGCGGCGGAACGTCGAACGGCAGGCCGAGCACCGTCTCGCTCGACGCGTAGACGATGCGACGGATGCCGAGTCGCACCGCCGCCCAGAACACGTTGAACGTGGCCGACATGTTGTTGTGGAAAGTCGCGATGTCGCTGCGCACCCCCGGAGCGGGGATCGCGCCGAGGTGCACGACGGCATCCACACCGTCGTGCCGGTCGCCCACCCCACCGAGCGCGTCGATCACCTGGCCGTAGTCGGTGAGCTCCACCTGAACGAAGTGGGGGCCGCGCTCGCCGACCGCGTCGAGACCGATGACATCGTGGCCTGCCTGCCGCAGTTCGCGGGCGACGACGGTGCCGAGCTTTCCGGATGCTCCAGTGAGGGCGATGCGCATCCTCCCATCGTGACACTCCGGCGCCGTCGCGTCTCGCGCGGGCGCGCGGATGCCGCCTCCCGGATGCCGCCGACCGGGCACCTGCCGTTCACCTTCCGGGAACGCGTCGGACGACTTCGACCGGGATCATGACCGCGTGCGCCGCTCACGGCGCGTCCCGAACACTCCCTTGGAGCCCGCATGCCGACGCTCGGATACCGTCCGTTCGCCCTGACCACCGTTCTCGCCGTCGCGCTGTCCAGCACGGTGGCCCTTTCGGGGACCGCCGCCTCACCGGCCGCCGCCGCGCCCGCCGGCCCTGCAGACCTCCGCATCAACGAGGTCGACTCGCAGCCCTCCGACTGGGTCGAGTTCTACAACCCCACCGGCAGCGCGCTCGATGTCTCCGGCTATGAGATCCGCGACAACTCCGACGACCATCGCTGGCGGTTCGCCGAAGGAGCGGTCGTGGACCCCGGGGGGTTCCTCGTCGTCGAGGAGTCGACGCTCGGCGCGGCGTGGAACGACACCATGCAGACCTGGGAGGAGGGCGTCGCCTTCACGAGCCCGATCGGCATCGGCGGTGCTGACAAGATCCGTCTGTACGACGCCTCCGGCACTCTCATCGATGAGACGTACAGCTGGAGCGCGCACGCCGCGGTCGGCGCGAACACCGCCGACTACACGCTCGCCCGCGAGGTAGACGGTCAGGGCGGGTTCCTCCTGTCGAGCATCAGCAGAGGGGCGACGAACACCGGCACGACCCTCGCGCCCGCCGTGGAGGTGAACGAGATCAACTCCAACGGCGGCCCGAACGACTACATCGAGGTGATCAACACCTCACCTGCGGCCATCGACCTCTCCGGCTGGTACGTGTACGACAACAACGCGCGCACCGCCGTCGAAGCGCCCCCGCTCCCGGTGGGCACGGTGCTCGCCGCAGGTGCCCGATTCGTCTTCACCGAAGGCACCCACTTCACGTTCGGTCTCGGAAACGGCGACCAGGCCCGCGTCTACACCGGCGCGGGCACCCTCGTCGACGAGCACACCTACCCGGCCCACGCCGCCGACGGGGGCGTCTGGTCGGCGTGTCCTGAGGGAGGCGATGACTTCGTGCAGACGGCCCGCACGCCGGGCGCGGCGAACGTGTGCGCAGGCGGCGGCGAACCGCCTGCGGAGCCGGGCTCGGAGTACGACCCGCTCGCATGGCCCGGTGGCGCCGCGGTGACGGTCCTCGACACCGCCGCGACGTTCCTGGAGGACTCGTCGGGCCTCGACACGTTCACCGACGAGACGGGCACCTACCTCTACGCGGTCGACAACGGCACGGGGCGGTTCTTCATGCTCGCGGTCAGTGCCGACGGCTCGTTCGAGATGGTGGACGGGTGGGAGGCAGGCAAGCGCGTGCGCTTCCAGAAGGACGCCGGCAACGCCTCGGCGGCGGGGCCCGACGCCGAGGGCATCACGGTCGACGGCGACGGCTTCGTGTATGTGGCCTCCGAGCGCGACAACTCCGCGAAGGCGGTGAATCAGGATGTCATCCTCAAGGTCGATCCGGATGCCGCAGGCCCCGATGTGGTCGCGCTGGAGGAGTGGGACATCACCGAGTACGTTCCGGTCGGCGCCAACCTCGGCATCGAAGCCGTCGAATGGGTGTCCGACGCCGATCTCGAAGGCCTGCTGTGGGACACCGCGCAGAACGCCGCGTACGACCCGGCCGACTACCCCGGTCACGGCGACGGGCTGTTCTTCGTGGCGGTGGAGGACGGCGGCACGGTGCACGCGTTCGCCCTGTCGGACGGCGCGGCGACGAAGGTGGCGACGTTCACGCCCGGACTCGCCGGCGTCATGGCCCTCGACTGGGACACGACCCGGCGCGGCCTGTGGACGGTGTGCGACGACGGATGCGGCGGTGTGTCGGCGTTCGTCGAGTTCACCGGCTCGCCCGACCCCGGCGTCACGTTCTATGCCCGCCCCGCCGGCGCGCCGGTCGACAACGCGGAGGGCTTCGCCACCGCCCCGGCCTCGCTCGCGACGAACGGCGTGCGCCCCGCATGGTGGTTCACCGACGGGGTGCGTCCGGGCGCGCTCCGCTCGGGGACGATCGGGGTGAAGACCGCGCCCCAGCCGCTCGTGGCGCCTACGCCGACCATCAGCGGCACCGCGCGCGTCGGCGAGAAGCTCACGGCCAAGGCCGGTGCCTGGGGTCCCGCCCCTGTGACGCTCAGCTACCAGTGGCTGCGCGACGGCAGGTCGATCGCGGGGGCGACCAGGAGCGCCTACGTGCTCACCGCCACCGATCGCACCCACCGTGTCAGCGTGCGTGTCACGGGTGCGAAGGCGGGCTACACCACGGTCTCGAAGACCTCGGCGGCCAAGACCGTCGGGGCGGGCAGCCTCACGGTCAAGAGGCCGACCATCACCGGCGCGCTGAAGGTGGGGCGCACCGTGACCGTGCGCATCCCTGCGGGGTCGCCTTCCGGCATCCGGTACGGCGTGCAGTGGTACCGCGACGGAGACGCCATCCGGGGCGCCACGAAGACGCGCTACACGCTGCGACCGGCCGACCGCGGCGCGCGGATGACCGTGAAGATCACGGGCACCAAGAGCGGCTACACCTCGAAGAGCATCGTGAGCAGTCGCACCCAGCGCGTCCGCTGACGCTGCACCAGAAGGCGCACGCCCCGGGGATCTCACCTCGAGGCGTGCGCCTTCGTCGTGGGAGGGCTCCGTCGAGGCGCCGGACCGCCCGGATCGTCAGCCGCCGGCGTCTTCCGCGTGCTCGTCGGCGTCGGGATCGGCGACGGTGCTCACCTGGAAGTCGTCCCGCCTGCCCACACCCCAGCCGTACGCCATCTTGTGGATCTCGGTGATGAAGAACGTGTCGGTCGACACGATGCCGTCGATGTGGTTGACCCGGCGGAGGAGTTCGCGGAAGTGCGCCGTATCGCGGCAGACGACCTCGATGAAGGCATCGAAGGAGCCGCCTGTCTCTGCGACGTAGCTGGTCTCCGGCAGGTTCGCGAACTCCGCCACGACGTCTTCGGTGCGCCCGGCGTGGATGCGCGCGCCGATGAGGGCCATCACGTCGAAGCCGATCTTCAGCGGGTCGGCGATGCCGACGACCTGCAGCACGCCCGACTGCTCGAGCTTCTGCACCCGGTAGCGGATCGCGCTCACGCTCACACCGAGGTCCTGCGCCAGAGCGGTGAACGACCGGCGCCCATCGAACTGCAGTCCGGTGATGATGCGGCGGTCCAGGTCATCAAGTGACGGCACGTCTCTCCTTCGTCGCGGTGAGTCCACGGTAGTGCGTCGCGCGGTACGCGGCTAGAGAGCAATTCTTCGCGAGATCTGACAACACAAAGCCTTGCTTTTGTAAAATTTATGAAACAAGGTTGTGAAAACAGCAGAAATCGCTACGAAGGGGTAGCTATGTTCTCCGATATGACGAACCCGAAGTCACATCGTTCTCCCGACCCCGCCGTCGCCGCGTTCTTGCGTGAGCAGGCGGAGGCGGTGTCGTCGTCGGCGCCGCATATCCCGTTCTCGCGGGAGGAGTATGCGGGTCGGTTGGCGAAGCTGCAGGCGGCGATGGTCGAGGACGGGATCGA
>JAEYVZ010000053.1 GCA_023431405.1 Actinomycetes bacterium | reverse complement strand
CCCGCAGGCCGCGGGCCGGAGCCCCCGCGGCAGCCGTCGTCCTCCCGGGGATGCGTGCCCGGGGCCCGCGTCAGAGGTCTGTGCTGTCGCCGGGTTCGAGCGCAAGGAACTCGCCCCCGTGCTGCTCCGTCGCCCAGGCGAGGCGCTGGCGGTGCATCTCCAGGCCGATCCGCGACAGCGTCATCTCGTGGGTGCCGAACGCGCGTTGCGGACGTACGGCCAGCACGAAGTCCATCGCCTCGCCGATCTTCAGCCATGGCGCACCGATGGGAGCGGCGAGGAGCTTCACGTCGACGCCTTCGGGCACCGCGTACGAGTCGCCCGGGTAGTAGAGCTCGTCGTTGACGAGCACTCCTACGTTGTCGACGACGGGGAGCGACTCATGGATGACGTTGTGGCGTCCGCCGAAGAACCGCAGGGTGAAAGGCGCGATCTCCACCGTGTCGCCGGGCGACACGACGACGATGTCGAAGCCCGCGGCAGCCGCGGCGACGCCTTCGGTTCCGTAGATGACGGCATCCGGGAAGGCGTCGCGGAGGCGGGTGAGATGCTCCGGTGTCCAGTGATCGGGGTGCTCGTGGGTGAGGACCACGGCCACCACCTTCCGCAGTTCGTGAAGCGGGAGCGTGAAGGAACCGGGGTCGATGACGAGGCTGCGATCTTCGGTCTCGATGTGGAGGCAGGCATGTTCATGCTTGGTGACGCGCATGCGTCCAGTCAACGGGAGAGGGGCGGTCGCGGGCAAGGGGCGCCTCGATTTGGAGCGTGCCGTGCACCCGTGCCATAATCGAACGGTTGCCTGATCGGCCCCATCGTATAGCGGCCTAGTACGCCGCCCTCTCACGGCGGTAACGCGGGTTCGAATCCCGCTGGGGTCACCAACACGACGAAGGAGACTCACCCTTTTGGGTGGGTCTCCTTCGTCGTTTCTTCTCCGTCGTGGTCTCCGGGCGCGCGGTGTCGGGAGAGCGCGCCTCAGTCGTCCCAGGTCTCGGTCTCTTCGGCGGTGCGGGCGCGCGACCGCCGCCGCGCCCGCCGCACCACCCAGACCACCAGCACCGCGATGCCCGCGACGGCCAGCCAGGGGAGCAGGAACCCGAGCGCGATCACGATGCCGTTGAGCGTGGCGACGAGCCCGTTCCAGCCCGCGGCCACGCCGTCGCCGAAGCCCGCCGGGTCGGCGGTGACCACGTCTTCCGGCGTGACGAGCGAAACGGTGAGCGTCGACATCCCCACCAGCTCGTCCAGCATCTTCAGCTGCTGCTCGTACGACTCGAGTTCCGACTGGCGCGTGGCGAGCGCCTCTTCCGCCGCGATCAGATCGCTGGTCGTCTCCGCTTCCGCGAGCAGCGCGGTCAGGCGGTCGACGGAGGCGCGGAGCGCGTCGATCCTCGCCCGGAGGTCTACGGCCTCGCCCGTGACATCGCGCCGGTCGATCTGCGAGGTGAGCACCTCTCCGACCTGACGCAGTTCGGCCGTGGCCTCGTCGAGTCGTGACGCGGGCACGCGTATGGTCATCCAGGCGCTGTCGGGTGAGACGCCCAAAGCGCTCTCCGGCGAGCCGGGCTCCATCGACCCGGACATCGGCTGCATCCCCGAATCGATCGGCACGGGTGCACCGCCGCCGATGCTCAGGGCCTCGACGTACCCGCCGAGATCCTCCGCCGCCGCGGCGATCCGCTCGGCGGCGTCTTCGGGGTCGGCGACCCGCACGGTCGCGCTGGCGGTAGCGACGATCTCGCGGGCCTGCGCCGACGCCTCGGCGGCATCGCCGCGCACTGTGACAGGACCGTCGAGGTCGACGCCGCCGTCGCTCCCCTCCACGTTCTGCTCGTCGGCGCCGGTGATGGCGGGGGCGGCATCCGATCCCGACGATGCGCCGCCGAGCACTCCGGACAGGGCGGGGGCGATCGCCGCTGCCACGACGACGACGGCGGCCGCGGCGCCGGCGGTGAGCCAGACCCGGCCGCGTCGGCGGCGTCGGGTTCGCTCGAGCGTGGAGCCGGCTGAGTCCTGCTCCTGCCGGATGCGAGCGAACAGTGCGTTCTCGATCTCATCGATGCGGGCATCGGAGAGTGCGGGAAGTGTGGATTCGCGGTCGGTCATGTCGTCGGTCACGTCCCCTCCGGTTCGACGGCCGTCCGAAGACGGGTGCGGATGCGGGAGAGACGATTGCGGACGACGCCGTGGCTGACCCCGAGCTCGTCTGCCGCCGCCTGATACGCATAGCCCTCCGCGGCACACAGCCGGAAGATCTGCTGATCGAGCGTGCTCAGCGTGCCGACTTCGCGCAGGATCCGCTCGACGAGCTGCGACTGCACCACCTGGTGCTCGACGTCGATCGTCGACGGCAGCGACTCCTGCGCGGCGGCCGCCGTGTGCGCGCGGTCGCGCTGCTGTCGGCGGATGCGGTTGGCGCTCTGGAACCGGCAGATGGTCACGAGCCACGGCAGCAGGGACTCTCCGGCAAGCTCCATCCCGGGGAGTTTTCGCCAGGCGGCGAGGAATGTCTCCTGGGTCACCTCCTCGGCATCCGCCGTGTTCCCCACGAGTCCGTGCGCGATCCAGTACACGGGACGCACGTAGGCGCGGTAGAGGGCTCGGAAGGCGTCGTCACTGCCGCGCGCTGCCGCAGCGACGAGGTCTGCGTCGCTGCGCGGCGTCGTGTCGGTCATCGTGTCCATATCGTCTCTCAGTGCAGGAGTGTCGGCAATGCGCGAGACGTCTCAGGCGGTCTGTGCACGCCGAGTCAGCGGGTATCCTCGTACGAGCGAGAGGGAGTATCCCGATCTCGCGTGTCCGTCATCACGGGTCCCGCCGTCGGAGCCCCGGGCACGCGCCGTTTCGACGGGGGAGAGACTTTCGATGTTTCGTCATCCCCTCGAAAGGCTCGTATGGACCTTCCTGTCTGGTTCGAGATCGGCTCGATGGCCGTTCTGCTGGTCATCCTGATCGCTGACCTGCTGCTGATCATCAAGCGTCCGCACATCCCCTCGAACCGCGAGTCGACCCTCTGGGTGGTCTTCTACATCGTGCTCGCCCTGATCTTCGCGGGACTCATGTGGTTCTTCGCGGGCGGCGAGTATGCGGGTCAGTTCGTCGCCGGATGGCTCACCGAGTACAGCCTCTCGATCGACAACCTCTTCGTGTTCGTGCTGATCATGAGCCAGTTCTCGGTGCCCCGGCGGTACCAGCAGAAGGTGCTCATGGTGGGCATCATCATCGCGCTCGTCCTGCGGGGCATCTTCATCCTGCTGGGTGCAGCGATCATCGAGAACTTCCTGCCGATCTTCTACCTGTTCGGCGCGTTCCTCATCTGGACGGCCTGGCGCCAGGCCTTCCCCGGAGGCGATCACGACGACGACGTGAAGCAGGAGACGTTCATCGTGCGGGTCCTCCGGCGCACGATCGACATCTCGGACGACTACGACGGCTCCAAGGTGCGCACCGTCGTGAACGGCAAGAAGATGTTCACCCCGATGATCATCGTCTTCGCCGCGATAGGCATGACGGATCTGCTGTTCGCGCTCGATTCGATCCCTGCGATCTTCGGCATCACGCAGAATGCGTTCATCGTCTTCACCGCCAACATCTTCGCCCTCATGGGGCTTCGCCAGCTCTACTTCCTGCTGGGCGGACTCCTCGACCGCCTCCGCTACCTCCACTACGGCATCGCGTTCATCCTCGCCTTCATCGGCGTGAAGCTGATCTTCCATGCGATGCACGAGAACGAGCTCCCCTTCATCAACGGCGGACAGCACATCGAGTGGGTGCCCGACATCTCCACCTGGATGTCGCTCGGCGTCATCGTCGCGTCGATGGCCGTCGCCACCATCGCGAGCCTCGTCGCGTCCGCACGCGAGCGCTCCGCCGAGCCGGCGATGCCGGCAGGTCCGCTGAGCGCGGAGCGTCCGACGGAGACCCCTGTGGCAGCGGCCGAGTCCGTCGCCGAGGAGAAGCCGACGCCGCCGACCGTGGCGCCTCCCGCGGACGAGCCGCGATCGTGACCTGCTAATCTGAGCGCATGCAGACCGCTCTCCTCCTCCTTAGCGGCCGCGGCGAGAACTCACTCTGAGCCCGCTCTCGTCGCGGAGTCTGTCGAGGGCTCGATCCTCAGAGGCACTGCCGTTTCCTGGAGACCGAGACACATGAGCACGCACATCCCCGACCGCCCGCGCACCCTGGCCGAGAAGGTCTGGGACGACCACCTCGTCGTGAAGGGCGAGGACGGCCAGCCCGACCTGATCTACATCGATCTGCACCTCGTCCACGAGGTCACGAGCCCGCAGGCCTTCGACGGCCTGCGCGCGGAGGGACGTCCGGTCCGGCGCCTCGACCTGACGATCGCGCCGGAAGACCACAACACGCCGACGATCGACATCGACAAGCCCATCGCCGACCTGACCAGCCGCACTCAGATCGAGACCCTTCGTCGCAACGCTGAGGAGTTCGGCGTGCGGCTCCACTCGCTCGGCGACAAGGAGCAGGGCATCGTCCACGTCGTCGGCCCGCAGCTCGGCCTGACCATGCCGGGTATCACGGTGGTGTGCGGAGACTCCCACACGAGCACGCACGGCGCCTTCGGCGCGATGGCATTCGGGATCGGCACGAGCGAGGTGGAGCACGTGCTCGCCACGCAGACGCTGCCCCTGAAGCCCTTCAAGACGATGGCGATCACCGTCGAGGGGGAGCTGAAGCCCGGCGTCGGCGCGAAGGACATCATCCTCGCGATCATCGCCAAGATCGGCGCCAACGGCGGCCAGGGCTACGTCCTGGAGTTCCGTGGCAGCGCGATCCGCTCGCTCTCGATGGAAGGGCGGATGACGATCTGCAACATGTCGATCGAGGCGGGAGCCCGTGCCGGCATGGTCGCCCCCGACGAGACGACGTTCGCGTACGTCAAGGGGCGCCCGCACGCGCCGACCGGACAGGACTGGGATGACGCCGTGGCCTACTGGCGGACGCTTCCCTCCGATGAGGGAGCCGTGTACGACGCGGAGGTCTTCCTCGACGCGACCGAACTCGAGCCCTTCGTCACGTGGGGAACGAACCCCGGTCAGGGAGTCTCGCTCAACGACGTGGTCCCCGACCCGGCGTCGTTCGAAGACCCGAACGAGCGCGCTGCGGCCGAGCGCGCGCTCGAATACATGGACCTGAAGGCGGGGACGCCGCTGAAGGACGTGGCGGTCGATGCGGTGTTCATGGGATCGTGCACGAACAGCCGCATCGAAGACCTTCGTCAGTTCGCATCGATCGTGCAAGGCCGCACCAAGGCGGAGGGCGTCCGCGTCATGGTCGTCCCCGGCTCTGCGAGGGTACGTCTGGAGGCTGAGGCCGAGGGCCTCGACAAGATCTTCACCGACTTCGGCGCCGAGTGGCGTTTCGCCGGCTGCTCGATGTGCCTCGGAATGAATCCCGACCAGCTCGCGCCGGGGGAGCGTTGCGCTTCCACGAGCAACCGCAACTTCGAGGGCCGCCAGGGCAAGGGCGGTCGCACCCATCTGGTGTCGCCGTTGGTGGCTGCGGCCACCGCGGTGCTCGGTCGTCTCGCGAGCCCCAGCGATCTGCCCGCGTTCGAGAAGGTCGAGGCATTCTGATGGAAACGTTCTCCACGCACACCGGCATCGCGGTGCCCCTTCGCCGGTCGGCGGTCGACACCGACCAGATCATCCCCGCGGTGTATCTCAAGCGCGTCACCAAGACCGGCTTCGACGACGCCCTGTTCGCTAACTGGCGCCAGGATCCCGACTTCATCCTCAACCAGCCGGTTTACTCCGGTGCGAGCATCCTGGTCGCCGGCCCCGATTTCGGCACCGGCTCCAGCCGGGAGCACGCCGTCTGGGCCCTGCGCGACTACGGATTCACCGTGGTGCTGAGCCCGAAGTTCGCCGACATCTTCCGCGGCAACGCGGGAAAGCAGGGGCTCGTGACCGGCGTCGTGTCGGAAGCCGACATCGAGCGCATCTGGCAGATCCTGGAGGCCGAGCCGGGCGCGGTCATGACGGTCGACCTGGTCGAGCGCACGGCGCAGATCGGCGACTTCCGAGTCGCTTTCGACATCGACGATTACACTAGGTGGCGGCTCCTCGAAGGGCTCGACGACATCGGGCTCACGCTGCGCAACGAAGATAAGATCGCGCAGTTCGAGGCGCGCCGCGAGGCGTGGCGCCCGCGGACGCTTCCTGTTCCGTGACACGCGGCGGGTCCCTCACGACGGGGCAGCGCAGCCGATCCCTCGAGACACAAGTGAGGTCAACCGGATGAACACACTCCTGAGCGCGTCGGCGTCGCAGCCCGACAGAGGCGGCGACGATGAGTACGGCCAGGTGCTGACGATCCGGGGAGGGCACCCGCTGCGCGGGCGCGTGGAGGTCAAGGGTGCCAAGAATCTCGCGACCAAGGCGATGGTGGCTGCGCTCTTCGGCGAGACCGAGAGCGTCCTGCGCGACGTCCCCGCGATCAGCGACGTCCGCGTCGTCCGCTCGCTACTCGAGGTGCACGGCGTGACCGTCCAGGACGACGGCGACGGGGTTCTGCGGCTCGACCCGAGCGGTGCTGTCTCGGCGCACATGGAGGAGATCGATGCGCACGCCGGAGCCTCGCGCATCCCGATCCTCTTCTGTGGCCCGCTGCTCCACCTCCTCGGCCAGGCGTTCATCCCGGACCTCGGAGGATGCCGCATCGGCGACCGTCCGATCGACTTCCACCTCGACGCCCTCCGCGCTTTCGGCGCCACCGTGGACAAGCTCCCGAGCGGCATCCGCCTGTCGGCGCCTGATGGACTCCACGGCGCGAACATCGAGCTGCCGTATCCGAGCGTCGGCGCGACCGAGCAGGTCCTGCTGACCGCCGTGCGCGCGAAGGGCACGACGGAGCTGCGCAACGCCGCGATCGAACCCGAGATCATGGATCTGATCGCCGTCCTGCAGAAGATGGGCGCGATCATCTCCTACGAGCCCAACCGCGTCATCTTCATCGAAGGTGTCGACTCGTTGCGCGGGTACGACCACCGGTGCATCTTCGATCGCAACGAAGCAGCCTCCTGGGCCTGTGCGGCGCTGGCCACCGACGGCGACATCTTCGTCGCCGGAGCCAAGCAGCAGGAGATGCTCACGTTCCTGAATGTCTTCCGCAAGGCCGGCGGCGATTTCGACATCGCCGAGGACGGCATCCGCTTCCGCCGCGGCGGTGCGCTGAAGCCCGTCGTCGTCGAGACCGACGTCCATCCCGGCTTCATGACCGACTGGCAGCAGCCCCTCATCGTCGCCCTCACGCAGGCGGACGGCGTGTCGACCGTGCACGAGACGGTCTACGAGAACCGTCTCGGGTTCACCCAGGCGCTCAACCTCATGGGCGCCGACATCGTCGTGCACCCGGAAGGCATCGCCTCTCCCGACCGTCGCGTACCGCGACGCGCGCTGGAGCAGGCCGCGGTCATCACCGGTCCGACGCCCCTCCACGGCGCCGACGTGGTCGTCCCCGACCTCCGCGGCGGTTACAGCTATGTCATCGCCGCCTTGGCCGCCGAAGGAGAGTCGACGATCCGCAACGTCGACATCATCCGTCGCGGGTATGAGAAGCTGTTCGACAAGCTCGCCGCCCTGGGCGCCGACTTCACGGTCACGGCCTGATCGGCGATGGGTGCGCGGCGTCGTGCCTCGGCGGAGAAGCTCCGTCCGAGCGTCTTCTGGGTCGCGGCGGCGGTGGTGGTTCCCGCCATCGGCTGGTTCGCGAAGATCGAGATCTCCGGTGATGAGCATCTGCCGGAGGAGGGCGCCTTCATCCTGGCGCCCAACCATTACAGCGAGTTCGACCCGCTGATCATCGCCGTTGCGACGTGGCGACTCGGTCGCGCGCCGCGATTCATGGCGAAGGAGAGCCTGTTCCGGGTGCCGGTGCTCGGCGCGCTCCTGCGGGCCACGGGCATGATCCCCGTGGCGCGGGCGTCGACGGCGGCCGCGGCGAAGCAGACGATCCAGCAGGCTGAGGATCTCGCCGCCGACGGACGCGGGGTCATCGTCTACCCCGAGGGCTCGCTCACGCGTGATCCGGACATGTGGCCCATGCGTGGCAAGACCGGCGTCGTGCGTCTCGCCCTCGCCGGCGACCTTCCCGTCATCCCCGCGGCCACCTGGGGTGTGCAGCAGATCCTCCCACGGTACGGAAAGCTCCGCTTCTTCCCGCCGCGTCGCCGTGTGCAGGTGCGGCTGGGAGCGCCCGTCGACCTCGACCGGTTCCGCGGCAACGGGAGCCAGGCGAACCTGACGGCAGCGACGGACGCCGTCATGGCGGACATCTCCGCGCTCCTCGGCGAGCTGCGAGGAGAGCCGGCCCCGGCCCAGCGGTGGGACCCGTCGGCCCATGGCCAGAAGGAGACCGGTCGTCTTGACTCGTAGGCAGGAGACGGCGCTCCCGCGCGTCGCTGTGATCGGTGCCGGCAGTTGGGGAACCACGTTCGGGAAGGTGCTCGCCGACGGCGGGGCACACGTCACGATGTGGGCTCGTCGCGCCGAGCTGGCGCAGGAGATCGCCGAGGGACATCGCAACACCGAGTACCTTCCCGGCATCAACCTCCCGCGCACGATGACGGCCACGAGCCATCTCTCCGAGGCACTGGAGGGTGCGACCCAGATCTACCTGGCGGTGTCGAGTCAGGCGCTGCGGCAGAATCTGAAAGCGGTGCGGCCGCTCGTCACGTCGTCGGAGGCTCCCGTCGTCTCGCTCATGAAGGGCGTGGAGAAGCGCACGGGCCTGCGAATGAGTCAGGTCATCGAGCAGGAGCTGCAGTGCGACCCCGCGAGGATCGCCGTGGCATCCGGTCCGAACCTTGCGCTGGAGATCGCCCGCGAGCAACCGACGGCCGCCGTCATCTCCTCGTCGAGCCAGGAGACGGCGGAGGCGGTCGCCCGTCGCGCCCGTAACGCATACTTCCGGACGTTCGTGAACACCGACGTCATCGGCACGGAGTTCGGCGGCGTGCTGAAGAACCTGATCGCGGTCGCCATCGGAATCGTCGACGGCGTCGGCTACGGCGAGAACACGAAGGCGTCGATCATCACGCGCGGCCTCGTCGAGATGACCGATTTCGCGGTCGCGCAGGGGGCCGAGCGTGAGACGCTCCAGGGGCTGGCAGGTCTCGGCGACCTCATCGCCACGTGTCAGTCACCGCTCAGCCGAAACAACACCGCGGGCCGACTGCTCGGCCAGGGGTACAGCTTCCAAGATGTCGTGAAGCAGATGGATCAGACCGCGGAAGGGCTCGCGTCGGTGGCGCCGGTCCTTCAGCTCGCCCGTGCGAGCGGCGTGCAGATGCCGATCGTCGAGCAGGTGAAGATGGTCCTCGATGGTGCCATGAACCCGCGCGACATCGCGCCCCACCTCACCACCGACGATGACAAGCCGACAGGCGAGAGGACGCAGGATGGACAAGCCGGCAGTGGCGGTGCTCTTCGGAGGGCGTTCGAGCGAGCACTCGATCAGCTCCGCTACGGCAGGCGGGGTGCTCCGCGCGATTGACCGCTCCCGCTTCCGGGTGATCCCGATCGGCATCACCCGGGACGGCGCGTTCGTGCTGGAGGAGGACGACCCCGACCGCTTCACCCTCAGCGCGGGTTCGCTTCCTGAGGTCGTCGACAACGGCACACGCGTGCGCTGGCCGGAGTCGGCGCGTTCGCGCGAGCTGACGGTGCGGCGGGCCGACGGTTCGGAGGAGTCTCTGGGCGACGTCGACGTCGTGTTCCCGATCCTGCACGGACGTTTCGGAGAAGACGGCACGGTGCAGGGCTTCCTGGAACTCCTCGGTCTTCCCTACGTGGGCGCGGGGCTGTTGATGTCTGCGATCGGCATGGACAAGAACACCACCAAGAGCATCTTGAAGTCGGCGGGCGTCCCGGTCGTCCCGTGGGTCTCCTTCCGCCGGGAGGAGCTCGACCGTCAGCGCGACCTCTGGGAGCGTCGCGTGCGCGCGCTCGGCCTGCCGGTGTTCGTGAAGCCCGCACGCGCCGGCTCGAGCGTGGGTGTGTCGAAGGTGTCGGACTGGTCGCAGCTCGATGCTGCCTTGGAGACGGCGTTCGCCGAGGATGCCTCGGTCCTCGTCGAGCAGGCCGTTGTCGGTCGTGAGGTGGAATGCGGCGTCTTGGAGGGCCGTGACGGCGCGCCTCCTCGCGTGAGCGTCGCCGGGGAGATCGTCATCACCGGCCGCGACTTCTACGATTTCGAGGCGAAGTACCTCGATGCCCCCGGCATCGATCTCGCCTGCCCGGCCGATCTGCGCGGCGGAGAGCTCGCCGAGATGCAGCGCATCGCGGCGCGTGCGTTCGAGGCCGTCGGAGGCGAGGGGCTCGCCCGGGTCGACTTCTTCTTCACGGGGACGGAGTTCTTCGTGAACGAGGTCAACACGATGCCCGGGTTCACCCCGATATCCATGTTCCCGAAGTGCTGGATCGCGTCGGGCATGAGCTACGAAGATCTCATCTCGGAGCTCATCGACCTCGCTCGCGTGCGCTGACAACCGGCGGTCCGCCCGCTCACGTCGGTCAGCGGGTCCGTTCAGTCGGAGGGTCGCTCGGTGCACCGCGCCCCGGTGGCGGGAAGGGTCCCGACGGCGGCGGACAGAGTGCCGAGCACGGCACGGGCGCTTACGACGTCGTAGTCGAGGTAGACCTCGACGGCCGGCACCCGCCCGTAGGTGGTGAAACGGTAGTTGGGTGCCTCGGCGTCGTCGATCAGCCAGTCCACGCCGTCGACCGTCTCGCAGATGAGGTCTGACGGGCCGGGGGGTGTGACACCGCAGGTCAGCAGGACGCTGACGGGATCTCCCCACGCACCGGTCGCCTGCGCGTCCGTCCAGTGTCGCCCTTGACCGTCTACGCTCGCGGGGAGGCGGACCGTGACGTCCGCGCATTCGGGTGCGTTCGCCTCGGCCGCCGGCTGCATGGAGATCGTCGTGGCGCAGCCGGTGAGAGCGGATGCCGTGGCGAGGGCGGTGAGCGTCGCCGCGGTCAGGCGGAGGCTGCGGCGGGAGGGGAACACTCCTCCAGGCTACCGTGGAGGCATGAGTGCACAGCGCGGGACGACGGTGGGAGAGGTCTCCGAACGCGAGGTGCTGTCGCGGATCCTGAGCGTGCTCTCCGCCTCCTCGAGGGCGGTGGTCGGTCCCGGGGATGACGCGGCCGTGCTGGCGGTGCCGGGGGAGCGGATCGTGGTCACCACCGACACGCTCGTGCACGGACCCGACTTCCGGCTTGCGTGGTCTTCGGCGTTCGATCTGGGCTTCAAGGCCGCCGCCGTGAACCTCGCCGATGCTGCGGCGATGGGGGCGCGTCCCACCGCGCTGTTCGTGGCGCTGGCGATGCCGGACTCGACCGAGCTGGCCTTCGTCGACGGACTCGCCGAGGGACTGCGCGTGGCTTGTCACGAACTGGCGCCGGGCTGTGCGGTGGAAGGCGGGGACCTGACGGCATCCGACACCCTGATGATCGCGGTCACCGCGGTCGGGGTGCTCGAGGGCAGGGAACCGGTGCTTCGCAGTGGCGCGCGACCCGGCGATGTCGTGGCGGTGGCAGGCGATCTCGGACAGGCCTCGCGAGGCCTCGAGGTGCTGTTCTCCCGTTTCCGCGACGACGCCGGCGCTCCCGTGCCCGTCGACCTCGCGGCGCTCGATGACGCGGATGCGGTCGCAGTGTCGCGGCAGCTGCGCCCGCAACCGCCGATCGCTCTCGGCGTGCAGGCTGCGGATGCCGGTGCCAGCGCGATGATGGATGTGTCGGACGGGCTTCTTCTCGACGCCACTCGCATGGCCGATGCGTCCGGTGTCACCCTCGTGCTGTCAGGGGTGGGTGATGATCACGCCCTTCGCGGCGGCGAGGACCACGCTCTTCTGGCCACGTTCCCGGGCACCGTACCCGTTCCCGACGGTTTCCGTGTCGTGGGTGAGGTGCGATCGCGCGGGGATGTGCCGGTGCTCGTCGACGGGGTCGCTCCCGACGGCCCCGGCGGATGGGATCCGTACCGCGACTGGGACGCTGCCCGCGGCTGAGGATCAGTCGGCGCGGCTCCACCACAGGGTCGTGTCGCCGTAGCGCTTGTCGCGCGTGTGCGTGAGACCGGCAGGAAGGGGCGGAGCGGGCGAACGGGTGGCCCGTTCGACGATGACGGTCGCTCCTGCCGCCAGACGAGGCACGGCCAGGGCGAGAGTGGTGGCAAGCTCCTCTTCGACCAGGTCATACGGAGGGTCGACGAAGACCAGGTCGAAGCGGCTCGTGCCCGCCGTGAGGAACGCGTCGGCACTCATCCGGTGAACCCGCACCGTCGATCCCGGCACGGCCTTCTCTATGAGACGGGCGTTGCGCGCGGTCACGGATGCCGCGCGCGCCGACTTCTCGACGAGGTCGGCGGAGGCAGCGCCTCGGCTGATGGCTTCGAGGCCGAGGGCGCCGGAACCGGCGAAGAGGTCGACGACGGCCGCGCGTTCGAGGAGTCCGGCGGCATCCAAGGCGCCGAACAGCGATTCCCGCACCCGGTCGCTCGTCGGGCGCGTGCCCGCGTCCGGAACGCCGAGCGTGAGTGAGCCGGCGACGCCCGCGATGATGCGGGTCATGACGATGATCCCTCGCTCTCCTCCCGCAGCCGCGGCTCCGCACGCCGGTCGGGGCGAAGACCGGCTTTGTCGGCGTAGAACGCGCGGATCGCATTCATGTCGGCGGTCTTGTCGCCGGTGAGTTCGATGGTCGGTCCGAGGCCGGTGGTCATGGTGGTGCGGTCGACGTATCCGAGGGTCACCGGCATCCCGGTCTCCCGAGCGATGCGATAGAAGCCGCTCTTCCAGTGGGTGTTGTTGCCGCGGGTGCCGTCGGGCGTCACGACCAGACCGAAGACGTCGCCGTGGCGAACGCGCTCGACCACCTCGGCCACGACGCGCGAGGGGTCGGATCGGTCGACCGGAATCCCGCCCAGCGCCCGCATGAGCGGCCCCCGCCAGCCGCGGAAGAGCGAATCCTTGCCCAGCCAGCGGATGTGCATTCCGAGCCGCCACGCGATGGCCAGCATCAGGACGAAGTCCCAGTTCGACGTGTGGGGCGCACCGATCAGCACGGTGGGGCGGGTCGGGGCGGGCTCGGTGCGCAGCTTCCACCGGCTGAAAGTCCAGAAGAGGCGGGCGAGGAGGCTGCGGATCACCCTCCCAGCCTAGGGTCCGGCGGCTGTGCGCTCCGTGGATGTGTCGTGCCGCGCCGTCTCCCGTCGGCACGTGCAGGGGCTGAATAGACTCGGATCATGCCGCAGGTGACGCTCTCGAGCCCTCTCGATGGGGTCCTCGGCGCCAAGACGGCGTCTTCTCTCTCGCGCGCGTTCGGTATGACGATCGTCGGTGACCTTCTCGGACACTATCCGCGTCGCTATGCGCGCCGCGGAGAGCTCACCCCGATCGCGACCCTTCCGGTCGGGGAACAGGTCACGATCGTCGCGGAGGTGCGCTCGGTGTCGGTGCGCCCGATGCGCGGACGCAAGGGCAGCCTGCTGGAGGTGGTCATCAGCGACGGCCAGGGAACGGTGAACCTCACCTTCTTCAATCAGGCATGGCGCCAGAGCGAGCTCCGAGTCGGACGACAGGGCATCTTCTCCGGCAAGGTCGGCGAGTTCAAGCACCAGAAGCAGTTCGCCCACCCTGACTACGAGCTGTTCGACGACGAAGGTGAGGCGCGGCAGAACGCCCAGGCGTGGCAGAGCCAGCCCATCCCCATCTATCCGGCCACGAGCACGGTGTCGAGCTGGCAGGTGCACAAGACGGTCGCTCACGTGCTCGACCTCCTCACCGACGTGCCCGACCCGTTGCCCGACGATCTCCGCGCGGCCCGCGGGCTGCTCGACGCGCACACGGCGCTGCGGCGAATCCACTTGCCCGAGTCCTTCGACGAGGTCGAGCGGGCACGGGAGACGCTGCGTATGCATGAGGCGTTCGTGCTGCAGGCGGCGCTTCTGCAGCAGCGGCAGGCGGTGCGGGCGATGTCGGCGACCGCGCGTCGGCCCGGCGCGCTCCTGGAGGCGTTCGACGAGGCGCTCCCGTTCGCGCGCACGCCCGATCAGGTGTCGGTAGGCGAACGGATCGCCCACGACCTCCAGGGCGACTGGCCCATGAACCGCCTCATACAGGGGGAGGTGGGCTCGGGCAAGACGCTCGTCGCGCTGCGGGCGATGCTCCAGGTCGCGCAGTCGGGCGGGCAGTCCGCGCTCATTGCGCCGACCGAGGTGCTTGCGGCGCAGCACGTGCGTTCCATCGCGCGCATGCTCGGGCCGCGGCTCGCGCCGGAGCTCATGCCGACCCTTCTCACCGGGCAGCTGCCGGCGGCGGAGCGGCGGAAGGCCGCCCTGCGCGTCGCATCGGGTCAGGCGCGCATCGTGGTGGGAACGCACGCGCTGCTGAGCGAGTCGACGACCTTCGCCGACCTCGGACTCGTCGTCGTCGACGAGCAGCACCGCTTCGGCGTCGAGCAGCGGGAGACGCTTCGCGCCAAGGGCACTGCGCCACACGTGCTGGTGCTGACCGCCACGCCGATTCCCCGCACCGTCGCGATGACCGTGTTCGGTGATCTCGACGTTTCGACGATCCGGTCCATGCCGGAAGGGCGGGCCGGCATCTCCACCTTTGTCGCCCCCCTGGCGGAGAAGCCGGGATGGTTCGGCCGCGTCTGGGAGCGGATCACGGAGGAGGTGGCCCAGGGGAGGCAGGCGTTCGTCGTATGTGCGGCGATCGATGCGTCCGCCGCGGAGACCGCGAAGGGCGGCGATCAGGAGGCGCCGGATGCGCCGCGCCTCGACGGCGAGACGGAACGCACCCGCTGGGGCGTCGTCCAGGTGCAGGAGATGCTCGCCCGAGACGACGCCTACCGTGACCTCTCCGTCGAGATCCTCCACGGCAAGATGCCGGGGGAGCAGAAGGATGCCGTCATGCAGGCCTTCGCGCGCGGAGAGATCGATGTGCTCGTGGCGACCACGGTGGTCGAGGTGGGCGTAGACGTACCGAACGCTTCGACGATGGTGATCCTCGAGGCCGACCGGTTCGGGGTGTCGCAGCTGCACCAGCTGCGGGGACGCGTCGGACGCGGAAGTGTGCCCGGGCTGTGCCTCCTTGTGACAGAAGCACCCCAGGGCACACGTGCACGCGAACGCGTCGAGGCGGTCGCCGCGACCACCGACGGATTCGCGCTCGCAGAGGTCGACCTGGATCTCCGCGGCGAGGGGGATGTTCTCGGCGATGCGCAGTCCGGCGCCCGCTCGTCGCTGCGGCTGCTGCGCGTGGTCGCTGACGCCGACCTGATCACCGAGGCCCGGGCAGTGGCGGAGCGCGTCCTCGACTCCGATCCCACGCTGGCCGGCCATCCGGGGCTCCTCGCCGAGATCGACCGACGTGTCGGGCAACAGGAGCGCGCAGCGCTGGCGAAGAACTGAGTCCGGATAGGCTGGGGGCATGAACAACCGCATCGCGGTCGTCCCCGGATCGTTCGATCCTCCGACCCTCGGTCATCTCGACGTCATCCGTCGGGCGGCGACCCTGTACGACCAACTGCACGTGCTGGTCGTGCACAATCCTGGCAAAGAGGCCATGCTCCCGATCGCACAGAGGCTCAGCCTCCTGGAGCAGTCGGTCGCCGAAGCCGGCATCGAAGGTGACATCATCGTGGCCTCGTGGAGCATGGGGCTTCTGGTCGACTACGCGACGGATGTGAACGCCGGCGTGCTCGTGAAGGGCATCAGGTCGCAGGTAGACGTCGCCTATGAGACGCCGATGGCCATCGTCAACCGCCACTTGGCGCACGTGGAGACGGTCTTCCTCCTTCCCGACCCGGCGCACGCCCTCGTGTCGAGCTCGTTGGTGCGCCAGGTCGCCGCGCTCGGAGGCGACGTGTCGCCGTTCGTTCCTGGTCCCGTGGCGCGGTTCCTCGACACGGGCACACGAGAGAGCTGAGAGACATGAGCCGAAAGAACCTGAACGGACCGCTGGTGCTCCCGGTGCACGACATCGTTCGCCATCCGGGGGAGATGCGGGAGCACCACCTGCGTGTGCCTGCACCGGAGAAATGGGGTGAGGGGGTCGTGGCCGTGGAGCCCGGCACGATGCTCGACATCGATGTGCGGCTCGAGTCGGTGCACGAAGGCATCCTGGTCACCGCGGATATCGAGACCGAGTACTCCGGCGTCTGCAGCCGCTGCCTCACCGACATCGTCCAGCCGCTCGAAGTCGAGTTTCAGGAGCTCTTCGGGTATCCTGGACAGGAAGCGAATGACTTCGAGGTTCAAGACGACCACGTGGATCTTGAAACTCCTGTCAGGGATTCGATCGTCCTGTCGCTTCCCTTCCAGCCGGTGTGTCAGCCGGATTGCCCCGGACTCGATCCGGTCACGGGTGAGAAGCTGACAGCGCCGCCGGTCCAGGAAGCACCGGTCGATCCGCGCTGGGCCGCGCTGAAGGCCCTCACCCCAGACCACGACGACGAGGCAGCGCGCCACGACGTCGACGACACAGAGAAGAGCTAGCCATGGCAGGTAACCCCCCGAAGCGGAAGGTCTCCCGCTCCAACACGCGTTCGCGTCGTGCGCAGTGGAAGGCTGAGGCCCCCGCGCTCGTCAAGACCGTCGAGAACGGCAAGGTGGTCTACAGCCGTCCGCACCAGGCGAAGGTCGTCACCGACTCGCAGGGGACCGAGCTGTTCCTGGAGTACAAGGGCCGCAAGGTCGCTGACGTCTGAACGACGGTCACGTCGTGACTGACGTCTTCGCGGAGCACTCGCTGCTCACCGACAAGCTCGGGGTCGAGATCGACCCCGAGCTTCTGTCGCTTGCGCTGACGCATCGGTCCTACGCCTACGAGAACGGTGGCATCCCGCATAACGAGCGGCTCGAGTTCCTGGGCGACTCGATCCTCGGACAGGCGGTGACCGTGCACCTCTTCACGACGCACCCGCAGCTCGATGAGGGGTCGCTGGCGAAGCGCCGAGCCAGTGTCGTGTCCACGGTCGCTCTGGCGGAGGTGGCGCGCGGCATCGGACTGGGAGAGTACCTCCGCCTCGGGCGGGGAGAAGATCAGACCGGAGGGCGCGATAAGGACTCGATCCTGGCCGACTCGATGGAGGCGGTCTTCGGGGCGACGTATCTGTCGGCGGGGCCGGATGCGGCCACGTCGCTGGTGCTCCGCCTGCTGGAGCCGCTACTGGCCGATCCCGAGCGCTACGGTGCGGCGATGGACCCGAAGACGAGCCTGCAGGAACTGGCCGCACGACTGAGTCTTGCGCCTCCGGTGTACGCGGTCACCGCCGAGGGCCCCGATCATCACCGGCGCTTCACGGCGACCGTCTCGGTGGGTGAAGTGGTGCTGACCGGCGAAGGCTCCAGCAAGAAGCAGGCGGAGATGGCGGGCGCTCTCGCCGTCTGGCGCGAGCTGTCCGCGCGTGCCTGAGCTGCCCGAAGTCGAGGTCGTCCGCGCGGGTCTGCTGCCCGCCGTGA
This sequence comes from Actinomycetes bacterium, assembly GCA_023431405.1. Lineage (GTDB taxonomy): Bacteria > Actinomycetota > Actinomycetes > Actinomycetales > Microbacteriaceae > Microbacterium. Next base: position 67,707 of record JAEYVZ010000053.1, on the reverse strand, counting down.
CGGACGCGATCATCGCATCTGCGGAAGTGCTCGACGAGCGTGCGCTCACCCGGCATCCGGGCGACGGCAGCTCCTTCGAGCGAGCGGTGAGGGGCAGGCGGATCATCACGGCGGCGCGTCGGGGAAAGTTCCTGTGGATGCCGCTCGATGGGCGAGACGGCGATGAGCGCGAAGAGGCGATCGTCGCCCACCTCGGAATGAGCGGACAGATGCTGCTGCGTGCCATCGATGCGCCGCGAGAGCGACATGAGCGCATCCGCCTGCAGATCGTTCATCCCGATCATGGTGAGCTCGCGGTCGTCTTCGCCGATCAGCGCACCTTCGGATCGCTCGCGGTCGACCCGCTCGTCCCGACGGCAGACGGCGCCGCGGGAGGCTGGGGCACGGATGCCGCCACCGTGCCCGCGCAGGTGAGCCACATCGCGCGTGACCCGCTCGATCCCGCGTTCTCCGATCCCGGGTTCCGCGCGGCGCTGCGTTCACGCAGGTCGGCCATCAAGCGCGTGCTCCTCGACCAGACGGTCGTCAGCGGCATCGGCAACATCTACGCCGACGAGGCGCTGTGGGGTGCGCGCGTGCATCCGGAGACACCGGCCACCGCGCTGTCGACTCGGACCGTCAACAGGCTGCTCGACGAGGTGCGTCTGGTGCTCGACCGCGCCCTGGCGGAGGGCGGCACGAGCTTCGATGCGCAGTATGTCAACGTGAACGGCCAGGCCGGTTACTTCGCGCACTCGCTGCGCGCGTACGGCCGCACCGGGAAGCCGTGTCCCCGGTGCGGCCATCCGATCATGCGGGTGTCCTTCACCAACCGGTCGAGTCACTACTGCGCGCACTGCCAGCGCCGGCGCAGCGCGTGACCCTCTCCGCTGCCGGCGGGGCCGAGGTCACTCGAGCACCTTCTTCCATCCACCCTCATACGCGACCGGACGGAACCCGATCGCTTCGTTGATGTCGAGCATCGGACGGTTCTCCTCGGCGTTGTACGTGATCACCTTCGGAGATTGCGGGGCGACGTCTCGCCAGGCGACGAGCCCCGCACACTTGACGAGCTGACCCAGACGGTGGCCCCGGTGCTCCTTGAGCACGAGGGTGTCTTCCTGGTGCGATGCTCGCGTCCGGTCGGCGCCGATGACGAGCTCGTTGAACGCGACGAGTTCGCCGGTCGCGACGTGCTGGGCGGCGGTGACCTGCCCCGTCATGCCCGCGTCGAGCCAACGCGCGTCATGACGCCTGACCCGGTCGGCGTCCCAGGCCTGTTCGTCGAACTCCAGACCCGCCGCGGGAGCGTCGGTCGACATCCGCGACTTCATCCACGCGTAGCCGTCCAGGTGCTCGGGAGGCGTGGGCGCGCACCATTGCACGATGCGGTAGCCGGCCGATGCGCGTTGCGCGTCGGCGAGAAGCCGGTCGATCGTGTCTCGCTGTGCATGCGGGTCGAGATCGCTCCGGCGATCGATCTGCTCGAGACGGTAGCCGTTGGCGAGGTAGAAGCGCGCGGCACGGTCGAGCGGTATCGTGCCGTAGCCCGTCGGAGCGGCCAGGCGCGGACCTTCATCCTCGGTGTGCTGCGCCCACGACTGCAGCACCGTGCGCCCATGCTCACGAGCGGTCCGCTCGACCAGTGCATACGCGGCACGTCCGATGCCGTGCGCTTGATGTGCGCGCAGCAGTTCGATCAGCCAGTACGCGCTGCGGGATCCTTCCTCGTGCGGGATGTCGACGCCGATGCGGCCGACGAGCGACCCGTCGACGAAGACGCCCCACAGGAGCCGTGTCTCGTTCGGATCCGGCTGATAGTGGGGGAGAAGCTCGCCCGGTTCGAGGGCGCTGTCGTCGTCGCCTTCGATCTCGCGGTAGACCTCGTTGCGCACGCGGGTCATCTCGATGAAGTCGTCTGCGTCGGCGGCATCCACGTCGCGCGGAATGCCGATGGTGCGGAACTCGACGTCGGGTCCGATGTCGATGCTCATGATGTCCGTTTCTGTGTGTCGTGGACGGGGTGCCGGATGAGACCGGCACCCCGGTCGGGTGTGAGTCAGGTCAGGGGCAGGCGAAGGTACGCGAGCCGCCAGCGGTCTTCCCGCTGCACACGCTCGCGGAGCAGGTGCCGACGGCGAGTCAGCGTGGTCTGCGCGTACGAAGGCGGCGTGCTCGGGCGTGTGCTCCACAGCAGCAGTGCCAACGCGACGCGCAGGGCGACGCGGTCTGGGAGTGCGGTGCGAGGAGCGTGATCGGCCAAGGGCAGGCGTTGCAGTGTGTCGGAGACGTCGACATCGCGACGGGCCGAGCGCTGCGGCGCGGTGAGAGTGTTCATTTCTGGTGCTTTCGTGATGGTGGAGGTGTCGCATCTCGCGACGAGAGACGTGCCGCAGCACGAGTTCGATGGGCTGCTCGGTTGCCCCGCCCGCTGTGAGCGGGGAAGCGGGAGCGGTGTGGACTTCCGTCGAGCTCTTCGATGGTCTCGCTGGTGTCCGACATCCGGGCCCGACGGTGGTCGCCGAGCCGTCAGGTTTGCGGGGGCAGTGCGGCGCCCGCGGGGCGGCCGGGCATCAGGCCCGCGCGACGCGAGACGACGGTCTCATGCCGGCCGCGATCGGCGAAGGGCGGATTCGTCCCTCGCGGGGATCAGCAGGACGCGGGTGTGGGCGCGGTCCGCGCGGCGCCGAAGGAGACGGTCCCTGCGAACGCCAGACGAGGAGTTGCTCCTCCGGTGTTTTCGATGATGTGCATCATTTCGGGACCTCCTTTCTCGACTTCAGACGCGAAGGTTGACGATAGCGCGTGGTCGTCCGCGGCGTCAACCCACCATGCCGGTAACGTGGGAGGGAAGACATCGACGGAGGACGACGCCCATGCACCTGAAGAGCGTGACGCTCAAGGGATTCAAGTCGTTCGCCCAACCCACCACGTTCGCCCTCGAACCGGGTGTCACGTGCATCGTCGGCCCCAACGGCTCCGGCAAGTCGAATGTCGTCGACGCGCTCGCCTGGGTCATGGGCGAGCAAGGAGTCAAGACGCTCCGCGGCGGCAAGATGGAAGACGTCATCTTCGCCGGAACGGCCACGCGCGGCCCGCTCGGACGCGCCGAGGTGCAGCTCACGATCGACAACAGCGACGGAGCATTGCCGATCGCCTACTCCGAGGTGACGATCAGCCGCACCCTGTTCCGCAACGGGTCGAGCGAGTACGCCATCAACGGCGAGACGTGCCGACTGCTCGATGTGCAGGAGCTCCTCAGCGACTCCGGGCTCGGACGTGAGATGCATGTCATCGTCGGGCAGGGTCGCCTGGACACCGTGTTGCAGGCGAGCCCCGAGGACCGTCGCGGGTTCATCGAGGAGGCAGCCGGCATCCTCAAGCATCGGCGACGCAAGGAGAAGACGCTCCGCAAGCTCGACGCGATGGAGGCGAACCTCACGAGGTTGAGCGACCTCGCAGGGGAGCTGCGACGCCAGCTCAAGCCCCTCGGCAAGCAGGCCGAGATCGCGCGTGAAGCGGCCACGATCGCCGCGGTCGTGCGAGACGCGAAGGCGCGACTCTATGCCGACGAGTTGGTCGCGTTGCGCACCCAGCTGTCTGATCATGCCCGCACCGAGCAGGAGCGTCATGCTGAAAGGCTCGTGCTCCAGGACGAATCCGAGCAGCTGAAGCAGCGTATCGACGCGCTCGAGCAGCAGCAGCGCTCCGAGGCCGTCGACCGGGCGAGAGCGTCGGCATTCGCCCTCGAGCAGGTCCAGGAGCGCCTGCGCGGGCTCTACTCGCTCGCCGGTCAGCGACTCGCCCTCCTCGAAGACGACGGGCAGCTGGCGTTGGAGGTCGCGACGGTCAGCCAGGCCACGATCGACGAAGCTCGCGCGGAGATCGACGAGATCGGCTCCGGGCTGGGGGACGCGCAGGACGCTGCGGCGGCCGCCTCGCGCGACGTCATCCGCGCGCGTGCCGAGCTCGATGCGCTCGATTCCGACATCGCCGCCCAGAGCGCTCTGGTCTCCGAGCATGACATGCGGCTGACGTCGCTGCGCGGTACCGCCGAGGCGGCGACGTCGCGTCTGGAAGCTCTGCGCAGTGCGGTCGACCGTCAGCAGAAGGCGCTCGATGCCGCGATGCAGCGGCGCACCGAGGCGGAGGAGGCGCTGGTGGGTGTAGACCCGGCGCTCGTCCCCGAAGGATCTTCTGCCGAGTATGCCGCCGCCTACGAGCGCGCGCAGCGGGAGTCGGCCGAGGCTGAGACCGACGTGTCGTCTCTGCGTGAACGGCTCCACGCCGCTGAGCGCGAGGTGGAGTCGTTGACTGCGCAGACCGCCGCGCTGGGCCGGGCCCTCGATGTGCGCAACGCGGCCGCGGCCCTCATCGAACGTGGCGGCAGCGGCATCCGCGGGTTGGTCGGCGATGCGGTGAAAGTCACGCAGGGGTTCGAAGCCGCGATCGCCGCAGCGCTCGGATCGCTTGCGGAGGGCGTGCTGGTCGACGACACGACCGCCGCCCTCGGCGTCGCGCATACGGCGCGCACCGCCGATCTCGGATCCGTCGACATCGTGATGGCGGAAGCTCGTGAGGCTGGACGACCTGAGATCCCGAGCGGGGCGACCTCGGCGCAGGAGGTCGTGACCGCGCCCGAGGGCATCCGCGGCATCCTGTCGCGCGTGGTGATCGTCGACGAGCTGGCCGACGCTGCTGCCGTCGCGTCCGCGGGGGGAGAGGGTCTGACCGTCGTCACCCGCGCGGGCGAGGTCGTGACCGAATTCACCGTTCGGGCGGGATCGGGCTCGGGGCGCTCTCGGCTGGAACTTGCTGCGGAGCGGGACGCGGCGGTCGAGCGGCTCGCTGAGATCGTCGTCGTCGCCGATTCGCTTCGTGCGGCGTTGGCAGAGTCGCAGCAGACGTGGGATGCCGCGCGCCGGCGCACGAAGGAGTCGCTCCAGGCGCTCCGCGAGCATGATGCCGCCCTCGCCGCCCACACGGAGCAGGTGAACCGGGCGACTGTGCGGTTCGAGGCCGCGGTCGCCGAGTGTGAACGCCTCGAGGCCGGGATGCGCCAAGCGCAGGCGTCGGTGGTCGAGGCCGAGACGGCTGCGCGCGTCGCAGAGGAAGCTCTGGCCAAGGCGCAGCAGGCGCCCCGTCCGATCCTCGACGCATCGGCCCGGGACGGCATGCTCGCCGAACTCGAGCAGGCACGCGACGCGGAGATGCGTGCGCGTCTCGACGTGGAGACGCTCAAAGAGCGGGTCCGTGCCGCCGAGTCCCGCGTCGCTCAGCTCGAGCGTCAGCGGGAACGTGAGCGGGCGGCTGCGGAGGAGGCCGCTCGCCGCGCCGTGATCCGTCGTGCGCAGCGCGAGATCGCGGCCGAAGTCGCCGAGCAGCTGCCCCCGCTGCTGGACTCTGTTGATCGTTCGGTCTCGCAGGCGCGGGTCGAGCTCCAGCTCGCGGAGCAGTCGCGCAGCGCCGTCACCGCCGAGCTCGCGGATCTGCGGAAGCAGGAGTCGTCGGTGCGCGAGCGCCTCAACGGTCTGACCGAGACGGTTCACGGTCTGGAACTGCAGATGCATGAGAAGCGACTGCACGTGACGTCTCTTCTCGAGCGCGTCGGCAGCGAGTTGTCGTTGACCGAGAATATTCTTGTTGCGGAATATGGCCCTGATCAGCTGATACCTTCCGATGACAGCGGGGAGCCCACCCGGTTCGACCGCGCGCAACAACGGGCGAGGCTCCAGCAGGCCGAGCGCAAGCTCTCCCAGCTCGGACGCGTCAACCCGCTGGCACTCGAGGAGTTCGCGGCGCTGGAGCAGCGTCACGCGTTCCTCACGGAGCAGCTGGCTGATCTCACGCAGACGCGCGCTGACCTGCTCACGATCATCGAGGAGCTCGACGAGCGGATGCAGACGATCTTCCTCGCGGCGTTCGAAGACACGAAGACGGCTTTCGGCGAGGTGTTCCCGATCCTGTTCCCGGGAGGCACGGGCAGCATCGCGCTGACCGACCCGGACAACCCGCTGACCACCGGCATCGAGGTGTCGGTGCGCCCCGTCGGCAAGAAGATCGAGCGGCTCTCTCTGCTGTCGGGAGGTGAGCGGTCGCTGGCGGCGGTGGCTCTCCTCACTGCCATCTTCAAGGCGCGCCCCAGCCCCTTCTACATCCTCGACGAGGTGGAGGCCGCGCTCGATGACGCGAACCTCGGCAGGCTTCTCGGCGTCTTCGAGCAGCTGCGCGCATCGAGCCAGCTCATCGTCATCACCCATCAGAAGCGGACGATGGAGATCGCCGACGCGCTCTACGGCGTGTCGATGCGTCAAGACGGCGTGTCGGCTGTCGTCGGCCAACGTGTGCGCGAGAACGCCGGCGTCTGAGGTCGTGCCGCCCGCGCGGAGGTGCCGCGACCTCCTAGGCTGGAGTCATGGCGGAGCACTCCTGGTCACTCGGTCGCGCGCTGCGCGGCATGTTCGTCAAGCCCACGATCGATGAGACGACGTGGGAAGACCTGGAGACCGCTCTTCTCACCGCCGACTTCGGTCCGGACGTCACCGAGCGTCTCATCGATGAGCTCCGCCAGAAAGTCGAGCGCTACCGCACCACGGATCCGAAGGACCTGCAGCGGATGCTCCGAGAGACGCTCGAGGAGCATTTCGCGAAGTTCGATCCCACGCTGCGGCTCACCGAGCGTCCCGCCGTCGTTCTCGTCGTGGGCGTCAACGGCGTCGGCAAGACCACGACGATCGGGAAGTTCGCGAACTACCTTCGTAGGTTCGGGCGCTCCGTCGTCGTCGGTGCCGCCGACACCTTCCGCGCCGCCGCCGTCGATCAGCTCGCCACGTGGGCCGAGCGCGGCGGTGCGACGATCGTGCGCCCTCAGCAGGAGGGGCAGGACCCGGCATCGGTCGCCTATCAGACCATCGATCATGCTCAGCGCAACGGCACGGAGATCGTCCTCGTCGACACCGCGGGCCGGCTCCACACCAAGGGCGGCCTCATGGATGAGCTGAGCAAGATCCGCCGCGTCATCGAGAAGCTCGCTCCCATCAGCGAGGTGCTGCTCGTGCTCGACGCGACGACAGGCCAGAACGGCGTCATGCAGGCCGAAGCGTTCCTCGAGCACGCCGGCGTCACAGGGCTCGTCATCACGAAGCTCGACGGTTCAGCGAAGGGCGGCTTCGTCCTGGCCGTCCAGGAGCGCACCGGCATACCGGTGAAGCTCCTCGGCCAGGGCGAGGGGATCGGCGACCTCACCGGCTTCACCCCCCACGTCTTCGCCGCCGCGCTCGTGGATTGAGTCGTTCCCGGAGGCGTCGACCCAGGCGTCTTCTCCACGAATCGCGCTCGACGTGAACGTTTTCGGTCGCGCCGAGGCGGCGAGGGTGGTTGCATAGGTGCATGGCGATCGAGCACGACTATTTCGGCCTGCTGGAGTCCGGTCCCGACGGGTCGATCTTCTGGAGCGAGGTCATCGACTTCGGCGACCAGCAGGTGACCGTCGACCTGACCGCGCCCGATCAGGACGACGTCTCACCCGCAGCCCTCGACGTGGCGGCTGCCATGATCTCGGCGATCGAGGACATCGACCTGCGCTCCCGCAACGCCATGGTGTCGGAGCTCGACGATCGCACCAGCGAGGTGACGGAATTCATCCTCCAGCAGCAGGAAGAGTTCGGCGAGGCGATCGAGGACTTCCTCGTGGACATCTCCGGCGACATGCACATCGACGTCATCCGGTCGCTGCAGCTGGTCAGCATGACGATCCTCGCGGACGAGCACGGCGGCAAGGATCCGTTCGCCGTCCTCGAGTATGCGCTGGATCGCGACGCGACCGAGGAGGTGCTGCTGGTCAACCTCTCCAGCGACGGATCGGTGCAGTCGGTGACGAGCGCGGACTGACTCAGACCGCCTGAGCGAACGCGCCGGACGCGTCGGTGAGGGCGTCGCGCAGATGCGCCAGGTGCTCGGGGATCGGGCGCCCCTTCGACACCATCGACTGCGCCCACAGTCTTCCGGCCCGATAGGAGGACCGCACGAGCGGGCCCGCGAGGACACCGAGGAACCCGATCCGCTCGGCCTCTGCTTTGAAGGCGCTGAACTCCTCCGGCTTCACCCACCGCGCCACGGGAAGGTGACGCGGTGTCGGCCGGAGATACTGCGTGATCGTGACGATGTCGGTGCCCGCGTCGTGAAGGTCGTGAAGCGCGGCGACGACCTCCTCCGGCTCCTCGCCCATGCCGAGGATCAGGTTGGACTTGGTGATGAGGCCGGCCTCGCGCGCCTGCGTGAGCACGTCAAGCGAACGCTCGTACCGGAATGCCGGCCGGATCCGCTTGAAGATGCGGGGAACCGTCTCGACATTGTGGGCGAAGACTTCCGGCCGTGCCGCGAAGACCTCGTCGAGCAGACGTGGCTCCCCGTTGAAGTCGGTCGCGAGCAGCTCCACGCCCGTGCCCGGGTTCAGCTGGTGGATCTGACGCACGGTCTCGGCGTTCAACCATGCGCCGCCGTCGGCGAGATCGTCGCGTGCGACGCAGGTGACCGTGGCGTACCGCAGCTGCATGCGCCGAACGCTCTCTGCCACACGGCGCGGCTCGTCCACGTCGTACGCCGCCGGTTTCCCCGTGTCGATCTGGCAGAAGTCGCATCGTCGCGTGCACTGCGATCCGCCGATCAGGAACGTGGCTTCGCGGTCTTCCCAGCACTCGTAGATGTTGGGGCATCCGGCTTCCTGGCATACCGTGTGGAGCTGCTCGCCCTTCACCAACGCGTGGAGCTCCTGGTACTCCGGGCCCATACGGGCGCGCGTCTTGATCCACTCGGGCTTCCGTTCGATCGGAGTCTGAGCGTTCCGCACCTCCAGCCGAAGCATCTTGCGGCCGCCTGGGGCGGTGCGGCCCTCTTCGGCGTTCGTGGTTCCTGCGGCGCAGCTCATGCCGCTTCCTCTCGTTCGTACTCGTTGCGGAACGCGGATGCCACGGACGCGACGACCGATGCGGGGTCGACGTCGTGCCCGACGAGCGCGCTGATGGTCGTGACACCGGCATCGCTGATGCCGCAGGGGATGATCTGTGAGAAGGGCTCCAGGGAGTTGTCGCAGTTGAGCGCGAACCCGTGCATGGTCACGCCGCGCTGAACGCGCACGCCGATCGCCGCGATCTTCGCGTCTTCGAGGCCCGTGCGCACCCAGACTCCGCTGCGGCCGTCGATACGGCGTCCCTCGACTCCGAACCCGCGGAGGACGTCGATCAGCACCCCTTCGAGCCTTCTGACGTGCGCGACGACATCCACGGGTTCTGGGAGGCGGACAATCGGATAGCCGACGAGCTGCCCGGGGCCGTGCCAGGTGATCTTGCCTCCGCGGTCGACGTCCACCACGGGGGTGCCATCGATCGGTCTTTCGCTTCGCGCCGTGCGGGCGCCTGCGGTGAAGACGGGCTCGTGCTCGAGGAGGAGCAGGGTGTCGGGAGCCGAACCGGCCACCACCTCCGCGTGGATTCGGCGCTGCAGCTCCCAGCCCTCGGTGAAGGGCACGAAAGCGGGAGCGAGTGCGACGGTGCGGATGTCCAGCATGGGTCCTCCGGTGGTGCCCGTCTCCGACCCTCGGAGGTTTCTGCACCGCGTCCAACAATACGGCATCGTTAGGCTGGCGTCATGAGCAGCGGAAGGCCTCGGGCATCATCACGGGAGACGCTCGCCGAAGCCGCGTGTGAACTCTTCCTCGAGCGCGGATTCGAGAGCACCACGGTCGGCGACATCGCCGCCCGGGCAGGCGTGAGCCGCTCCAGCTTCTTCAACTACTTCTCGTCGAAGGGTGACGTCCTCTGGTCGGGGCTCGACGAGCGCATCGCCGCTGCCGAGTCGGAGCTCGCGGCCGGCCACGACATCCGCACGTCGCTCCTTCAGTTCGGGCAGGGTTTCGCCCCCGACAGTCTGGCGCTGGCCCTCGTCAACGCCGCCGCCATGGGGATCGAGAGCGAGCTCGCCGAGGAAGCCGCTCGCAGGCGAGCGCGATTGGCGCGGGCCGTCGCGCGGCGGCTGCGATCGTCCGGCGACGACGCCCTGGCCGCGGAGGTGGCGGGCGCCGCGCACGGCGGCGCTGTGCTCGCGGCGATCGAGTCGTGGGCTCACCAAGGGCCAGGTGTCACGCCGTTGGCGGCGATCCTCTCGCGGGCCCTGGACGCCGCCGCCCCGACGATCGGCGGCGCGGTCCGCCAGCTTCGTGTCGTGGCTCGGACGGACCACTTCGACGACGCGCTGCGGTTCTACCGAGACGTGCTGGGCATGGGGGAGGAGGCGTCATACCAAGGCACGGGAGATGCCCGCGTGGTGATCCTCTCGGCGGGGCGCGCGACTCTGGAGCTCTCCAACGCCGGACAGATCGCGCTGATCGACGATGTGGAGACGGACGGGGACGCCCCCAGTGATTCCCTCCGGCTCGCGCTCGAGGTGGATGACACGGCGGTGGCGACCGAGGCCGCGGCGGCGGCGGGTGCCACGATCCAGGCTTCGCCACGAGAGACGCCCTGGCGCTCGCTCAACGCTCGGCTGCGCGGACCCGACGGCGTGCAGCTGACCCTGTTCCAAGAGCTCGCCTCCGCGGCGGACGCAGAACCCGGGCACGGACCGACGGAGCGGTAGGCGCCTGGCGCCGTGTTCCTCGCCGCGCTCCCGTAGAATCGGGGCATCATGGCGACATTCGGCACACTCTCCGACCGGCTCACTGAGACCTTCCGCAATCTGCGGACGAAGGGGAAGCTCTCCCCGGCCGACGTCGACGGCACGGTACGCGAGATCCGGCGCGCACTGCTGGACGCCGACGTCGCGCTGGCGGTGGTGAAGGACTTCACCTCCCGCATCCGGGAGCGCGCACTCGGCGACGAGGTGAACCGCGCCCTCAATCCCGCCCAGCAGGTCGTGCAGATCGTCAACGAAGAACTCGTCGGCATCCTCGGGGGACAGCAGCGACGGCTCCAGTTCGCGAAGACCGCACCCACTGTCATCATGCTCGCGGGTCTGCAGGGTTCGGGAAAGACGACCTTCGCCGGCAAGCTCGCGAAGCAACTCGAGAAAGACGGCCACACCCCGATCCTCGTGGCCGCCGACCTGCAGCGCCCGAACGCGGTCAACCAGCTCCAGGTCGTCGCGGAGCGTGCGGGCGCGGCGGTGTTCGCACCCGAGCCCGGCAACGGCGTCGGCGATCCTGTCAAGGTCGCTCGCGACGGTGTCGAGCACGCCCGCCGCCACCAGCACGATGTCGTCATCATCGACACTGCCGGCCGTCTCGGCGTCGACGCCGAGCTGATGAAGCAGGCGTCTGACATCCGCCGGGCCGTCGACCCCGACGAAGTGCTGTTCGTCATCGACGCGATGATCGGGCAGGACGCCGTCAACACGGCCAAGGCATTCCAGGAGGGCGTCGACTTCACCGGTGTCGTCCTGTCCAAGCTCGACGGCGACGCCCGAGGCGGCGCCGCCCTTTCGGTCGCGTCGGTCACCGGACGCCCGATCATCTTCGCTTCCACCGGAGAGAACCTCGACGATCTCGAGGCGTTCCACCCGGATCGGATGGCCAGTCGCATCCTCGACCTCGGTGACATCCTCACCCTCATCGAGCAGGCGCAGGCCGCCTTCGACGAGGAAGAGGCGCGGAAGGTCGCCGACAAGCTGGCGTCGGAGCAGTTCACTCTCGAAGACTTCCTCGAGCAGATGCAGCAGCTCAAGAAGATGGGCTCCATGAAGAAGATGCTCGGGATGCTCCCGGGCGCCGGCAACATGAAGCAGCAGCTCGAGAACTTCGACGAACGAGAGATCGACCGTACGGAGGCGATCATCCGCTCGATGACCCCCGCGGAGCGGCGCAATCCGAAGCTGCTCAACGGCTCGCGCCGTCTGCGCATCGCTCGCGGCTCGGGCATGACCGTGACCGACGTCAACCAGCTCGTCCAGCGTTTCGAGCAGGCGGCGAAGATGATGAAGACCGTGGCCCGAGGTGGGGTGCCCAGCATTCCCGGCATGGGCGCGCTCGGCGGCAAGCCCGGCGCCTCCAGCAAGCGCGGCGGCAAGAAGCAGAAGAAGGGCGGGGGTGGCTCGCGCTCGGGCAACCCTGCCAAGCGCGCCGCCGAGAACGCAGGCCTCGCAGCTCAGCCCTCGGCAGCGTCCGGTTCCGGATTCGGCCTCGGAGCCGGCACGCCGGCGCCGAGCGAAGCCGACCTGGCACAGATCCAGAAGCTCTTCGGCAAGGGCTGAGCTCGCCGCGCTGCGCCGCTCCGCCTCCCGGCTGCCCGCTCAGTGCGGGAGGCTCGCGAGGTGGTCGCGGAGAGTCGGCCCCGCCCGGAACTCGCGGATGAGGTGCTGCACGACTTCGCGGAGATCGCCGTCCGCCGCTTCGGCGATACGCAGCTGCCGCGCGTGGCTCGCGCCGCCGGTGAGGATCGTCTCGATTCCACTCAGCTCACGTGCGCAGTGGAGATGGTCGGCGATCGGAGCCAGCGCACCGATCGTCTCCCGGAGGTGTTCGACCACCGGACGCTGCGTGCCCTCACGGTCGGTGATCACCACCGCGTCGAGCCCGTACCGGGCCGCGCGCCACTTGTTCTCCCGGACGAACCACGGGGGGATGGTGGGAAGCGCACGTCCCTCGTCGAGTTCGCGCGAGAAGTGCTCCACGAGCACCTGCACGAGCGCGGCGATCGCCGCCAGCTCAGGCAGCGTCGACATGCCGTCGCAGGCCCGGATCTCGATCGTGCCCCATCGGGGAGCCGGCCGGATGTCCCAGCGCACCTCGGTGGCATCCTCGATGACCCCGGTGCGCACCATGTCTGCGATGTAGCCTTCGAACTCCGACCAGGACTGCAGTGGCCAGGGGAGTCCCGCGGTCGGCAGCTGCTGGAAGACGAGCGCCCGGTTTGACGCGTACCCGGTGCGCTCGCCCGCCCAGAACGGGCTCGACGCGGACAGGGCCTGCAGGTGGGGCAGATAGACCGACAGGGCGTTGATGATGGGGAAGACCTTGGTGACGTCGTCGACTCCCACGTGAACGTGGATGCCCCAGATCATCATGTTCCGCCCCCACCACTGCGTGCGGTCGATGAGCGTGTGGTAGCGCGTCTTGTCGGTGATCGTCTGATCGAACCACTGGGCGAACGGGTGGCTCCCCGCGCAGAGCAGCTCGATCCCGCGCGGCGTCGTCAGCTCACGCACCTGGCCGATGGCGTCGGCGATGTCATCCACCGCCGCGGCCACGGTCGTGCCCACGCCGCTGGTCACCTCGATCGTGTTCGTGAGCAGCTCTCCCGTGACCGTGTACCGCTCGTGGCGGGTCGACTCCTCGAGTTCCGGTATCAGCTCCGGCGCGCGCGGAACCAGATCCCCGGTCTCAGGATCGGCGAGCATGATCTCCCACTCCAGACCCACCGATGAGCGGGCGGATGTCGCGAACGGCACCGTCATGCGGACAGTCTGACACGCCTCAACGGCGGTGGTTCGCGGAGGGGCCCGCGATCTGGCAAAATAGAGGGCTGGACCGTCGCCCGACCCTCTATCCGGCGGTCGGTCCGCCATCAGAGCTTCCGCCGGGTGTGCACCCCACTCTCCAGGCGACGTTCATCACTTCCCAAACACCATTCAGGAGAATCGTGGCTGTCAAGATCCGTCTGAAGCGTCTCGGCAAGATCCGTGCGCCGTACTACCGCATCGTCGTCGCCGACTCGCGCACAAAGCGCGACGGTCGTGTCATCGAAGAGATCGGCAAGTACCACCCGACCGAAGAGCCCTCGTTCATCGAGGTCGACTCCGAGCGGGCGCAGTACTGGCTGTCGGTGGGCGCGCAGCCCACCGAGCAGGTCACCGCGCTGCTCAAGCTCACCGGCGACTGGGGCAAGTTCAAGGGCGACGCCAACGCCGTCTCGACCGTCAAGACGCGCGAGGCCAAGGCCGAGTTCGTGGTCGACTCCTCCAAGAAGTCCGTCATTCAGCCCAAGGCTGAGAAGAAGGCCCCCGAGGCTGCACCCGCCGCCGAGGCCGACGCCGCCGAGGCCGAGACCACCGAGGCCGAGTAAGACTGTGCTCGCCGCCGCGCTCGAACACGTCGTCAAGGGGATCGTCGATCACCCTGACGATGTCACCGTCCGATCCGCCACGTCGCCTCGCGGCGACGTGCTCGAGGTGCGTGTGCACCCCGACGACCGTGGACGCGTGATCGGGCGCGGTGGCCGCACAGCCAAGGCACTACGCACTCTCATCACGGCTCTCGCCGATGGCGCGCGCGTGCGCGTCGACGTCGCGGACGACTGAGATGGCGGCCTCCGGAGCCGCCCGCACGCAGCTGCGCGTCGGCCGCCTCGTCAAAGCGCACGGGCTCAAGGGTGCGCTCAAGCTCGAGCTGTACACAGACGATCCCGACCGGCGTTTCGTGCCCGGTGCGGTCTTCACCCTCCAGGTGCCGGAGGCGTCGCCGTGGCACGGCAAGACGGTGACCGTCCGCGAGTTCCGCTGGATGAACTCGCATCCGGTCGTGTTCCTCGAGGGCATCGACGATCGCGACGCCGCGGAGTCACTCGTGCGGGCGATCCTGTGGGTCGACCAGGACGCCGGCGAGGAAGCCGAGGAAGACGCCTGGTACGACCATCAGCTCGTCGGCCTGGACGTCGTCCGAGACGGCTCGGTCATCGGGCGCGTGGTGCGCGTAGAGCACCTGCCCGCTCAGGATCTGCTCATCGTCCGGCCCGCCGGCAGTGCGGACGGTGAGGTGCTCGTCCCCTTCGTCGCCGCGATCGTCCCAGAGGTCGACGTGGACGCAGGGCGCGTTGTGGTCACCCCGCCCGCGGGCCTCTTCGAAGATGTCCCCGAAGAGGATGCCGCCGACGCACCGCCGCATCCGGAGGCTCCGGCCGGCGAGGCCGCCGACTCGTCCGACGAGGACTGACGTGCGCATCGACGTCGTCTCGATCTTCCCGTCGTTCTTCGACGTCCTCGAAGTCTCGCTGCTCGGCAAGGCGCGTCAGAGCGGCCTTCTCGACGTGCGCGTGCACGACCTCCGGGACTTCACACATGATCGCCACCGCACGGTGGACGACACCCCGTACGGCGGCGGCGCCGGAATGGTCATGAAGCCCGAGCCCTGGGGCGAAGCGCTCGACGCGATCTCCGGCACCGCTGCGGCGCGTCCCACGTTCATCTTCCCTTCGCCGGCAGGCGAGCGGTTCACCCAGTCGATGGCCCGCGAGCTCTCGACGGAGGAGCACCTCGTGTTCGGGTGCGGCCGCTACGAGGGCATCGACGAGCGCGTCTTCGCGTACGCGGCCTCTCTGGGCGACGTTCGTCTCGTGAGCCTCGGAGACTATGTGCTCAATGGGGGCGAGGTGGCCGCGATGGCGATGATCGAGGCTGTCGGGCGCCTCATCCCCGGCGTCGTGGGCAACCCGGAGAGTCTTGTCGAGGAGTCTCACGAAGACGGACTGCTCGAGTATCCGTCGTACACCAAGCCTGCGATGTGGCGTGGTCATGAGGTGCCGGAGGTGCTCCTGAGCGGCCACCACGGCCGGGTCGCCCAGTGGCGGCGGGAACAGCAGATCGAGCGCACGCGCCGCCGTCGTCCCGACCTGCTTCCGGGCGACGCCGTCTGACCGGTGCGCTCCGACCGCGTCAGGCCTCGTGGGTCGGCGCCTCGTGCAGCGCGCGCAAGGCGGTGACGATCTGGGCGTGCCACGTGCGGGCGGACGGCAGCGCCCCCGTGTAGATCGGGGTGTCATGTCCGACGCCGAGGTACCGCACCACCGTGGCCTCGACACCCGCCTCGCGTAACGCGGCTCCGTACGCTGCCCCGTCGCGCCGGAGGTTGTCGTACTCGGCCGTGAGGATGAGCGCGGGCGGAAGGCCGCTGTGGTCATGGGCGAGCAGGGGCGAGGCGTACGGATTGCGCGCATCATCGCGCCGGGGGAGGTAGGTGCGGGCGATGGAACGGAGCTCGCGCCGCACGAGCACCGCCGGCACGCCCATGCGCCATGTGGGGGCGAAGTCGACGTGCCCGCCGGTGAGGTCGGTCACAGGGACCTCGAGCACTTGAAGGGCGATCGGATGCCGATGCCGGTCGCGGTTCATCAGCGTCACGGCGGCGGCGATCGCGCCGCCCGCGGAGGTGCCGGAGACAGCGAGACGCCCCGGATCGACGCGAAGCGATGCGGCCCCGTGGACGAGCCATTCCCACGCGGCATGTGCCTGCTCCACCTGCGTGGGAAAGCGATACTCAGGCGCCAGCGCGTAGTCGACCGCGATCACGACGATGTCGGCTTCCGCGCACCTGCGCCGGCACCCGGCATCCGTCGTCGGATAGTCGATGCCCCCGATCCGGAACGCGCCGCCGAAGAAGTGCAGCACGGCGGGGAGCACCCGATCGTCCGCGCGGGGTCGATAGATGCGCACCCGGACGGCCGGGTACCCCGGTACGTCGACCTGATGCTCTTCGATGTGAACGTCGGGGCCGGGCGTGCCGGCATTGCGCAGTTCGTCGCGATCCCAGGCAAGGGCGGCGCGACGGTGTCGTGCCCGCGCCTCGGAGGGGGTGCGCGTCGCGCTGCGCACCGGCGTCATGGTCAGCGGTCGCAGGTCACCGTTCGCGGTTCCGCCTTCCGGCGTGCTCGAGGGGATCGCGACGGATGCGGCCGCATGAGGACGGCTGAGGATCCCTGCGATCAGCGCCCGCGCACCGTCGGCCGTGCGGCGCAGCCGCCCGAGAGCCTGACCCAGGAGGTAGCGGCGATGGACGCGCAGCCTCCGCACCAGGTAAGGGTCGAGCTGCATGGCGGACTCAATCGACGCCGAGGAAGGAGCGATCGGTCAGCACGATCGGTCCCTCGGCGGTGATCGCCACCGTGTGCTCGGAGTGCGCCCCGCGCGAGCCGTCGACGCTGCGCAGCGTCCATCCGTCCGGGTCGGTGACGAGCTCGTCCGTCGTCTGGAGGAACCAGGGTTCGAGGGCGACGACCAGACCCGGCCGGAGAGGGTAGCCCCGCCCCGGCTTGCCGTCGTTGGGAACGTGCGGGTCGCCGTGCATGATGCGGCCGACGCCGTGCCCGCCGAAGTCGGTATTGATCGAGTAGCCGTCGGCGCGCGCCACCTCCGCGATCGCATGGGACACGTCTCCGATGCGGTTCCCGACGACAGCGGCGTCGATGGCGGCGGCGAGAGCGCGCTCGCTGGTGTCGATGATCGCGAGGTCCTCGTCGCGCGGGGTGCCGACGACGAAGGAGATGGCGGAATCGGCGACCCAGCCGTCCACCGACACGGCGAAATCGAGCGAGACCAGATCGCCGTCACGCAGCGCGTAGTCGTGGGGGAGGCCGTGCAGCACGGCGTCGTTCACCGAGGTGCAGATCACCTTCCCGAACGGGCTCGCACCGAACGACGGGTGGTAGTCGATGTAGCAGGACTCCGCACCGGCGCGGCGGATCATGTCGTGCGCGCGCCGATCGATCGACAGCAGGTTCGTGCCGACCTTCGTCTCGTCACGGAGCGTGGCGAGCACCTCGGCGACGAAGCGGCCGGCCGGCCGCATCTGTTCGATCTCGGACGGTGTGCGCAGTTCGATCATCTGCATCCTTTCCTCAGGTTCCATTGTGACGGACGGGCGTACGATCGAGGCATGTGGCTGCGTCAAGCGTTCTTCCGGTGGCTCATCCCGGCGGCTTTCGTGCTGCCACTGTGGCTGTTCATCGGTTGGATCGTCTTCGGCGCGAGCCCGTGGGCGCTCCTTTGGGTGCTGATCTCGGCGCCGATCGTCTTCATCGGTCAGCTGGTCCTCACCCTTCTCATCCGCGCGCGCGGCACGGTGCGCACCGATCGTGCCGTTTCGGGTACGGATGCCGCCGTGGTCGGCGCATGGCACGCCCTGATCATCGCGCTCGGCGTCTTCGACAGCGACTGGTGGTGGCCGATCCTCGCCGTCACGGTGGCTGTCGGGGTCGCGGCGCTGTGGACGTCGCTCTGGCAGCTGTGGCGCGAGGCCGGTCCGCGAGCGATCGTGCTTCGCGAGCAGGGCGAGCGGATCTCTCCCGCAGCCTTCCGCGACGGCTCTTCGCGGAGAGAGGCGGACGTGATCATCGTCGAGGAGCGGCGCGTCCCGCCACAGCCGTAGTCGTTTTGGCGCGACCGCGACTCCCATGGCAGAATGGCTGTTTGTGCCCTGTGACAGTCTCTGCCTCAGGGGAGCACGGCCTCGGTGACCGGGGCCGCGGGCGCACTCTCATCAACCTCTGACTCTCGCGATCGACCTGTGGCGGTCGCAGGAAGTGACGATCATGCAGATCCTCGACTCCGTCGACGCAGCATCCCTGCGCTCCGACATTCCCGCCTTCGCCCCCGGTGACACCGTCAAGGTGCACGTGAACATCACCGAAGGCAGCCGTTCGCGTGTCCAGGTGTTCCAGGGCGTCGTGATCGGCCGTTCCGGTGACGGCGTTCGCGAGACCTTCACGGTGCGCAAGATCAGCTTCCAGGTGGGCGTCGAGCGCACCTTCCCGGTGCACAGCCCGTCGATCGACCACATCGAGGTCGTCACCCGCGGTGACGTGCGTCGCGCGAAGCTGTACTACCTCCGCGAGCTCCGTGGCAAGAAGGCCAAGATCAAGGAGAAGCGCGAGAACTGA
This sequence comes from Actinomycetes bacterium, assembly GCA_023431405.1. GTDB lineage: Bacteria > Actinomycetota > Actinomycetes > Actinomycetales > Microbacteriaceae > Microbacterium. The sequence goes on along the minus strand of JAEYVZ010000053.1, from coordinate 49,093 downwards.
CGCGTATCGTCGAGACCCCGGAGCGCTCCGCTCCGGGGTCTTGTCGTTTCCGGATGCCGACCTGCACCCGCTTGGCCCGACGGCGATGCGCATGGCTCACAGGCCCGGATGTGCGACGCTTGATGGGATGTCCGCGTGAGCGCTCCGCGGCAAGATCGTCGAACCTGAAGGACCTTGATGACCTCCGAGAACATCGCCGCCGAACCGGCGGCCGATCCGTTCCGCCCCCGCCGCCGACGGCTGTGGCCGCTGGTGCGGGACGTCCTGGTGATCATCGTCATCGCCGTCCTCGTCTCGTTCCTCGTGAAGACCTTCCTGGTGAGGTCGTTCTACATCCCGTCAGGATCGATGGAGCAGACGCTGCAGGTGCAGGACCGCATCCTCGTCGATGAGCTCACGCCGCGGTTCGGCGGCTATGACAGAGGCGATGTGGTCGTGTTCCGCGACCCGGGCGGATGGCTTCCCACCGAACCGTCGCCGGAGCGATCGGTTCTCGTGGAGGCGGTCGACTGGGTGCTCGCGCTCGTGGGCATCTCGGCGCCGGACAGCAAGGATCATCTCATCAAGCGGATCATCGGGCTTCCCGGCGACCACGTTGTCTGCTGCAACGCGCTGGGACAGATCACCGTCAACGGTGTTCCGATCGACGAGAGCTCGTATCTGAACCTCGCTGACGGCCAGAACGCCCCGGACGTCGTGGAGTACGACGTCGTCGTACCCGAAGGGTCGCTGTGGGTGCTCGGCGACAACCGCGACGCGTCGCGCGACTCGCGCTACAACATGGATCAGCCCGGGAAGGGCTTCGTGCCGTTGGACAACGTCGTCGGACGTGCGTTCCTGATCACGTGGCCTCTCTCGCGTTTCGGGTGGATCGATGCGCACCACGATGTCTTCGCGGGTGTGCCGGAGGCCTCGTCGCGATGACCGTCGCGGTGCCGCGTCTCGCCGTCGAACGACGGCTCCTCAAGGAGCACGCGCTCGTCATCGCCTGTGACGAAGTCGGCCGGGGTGCGCTTGCGGGGCCGGTCGCCGTCGGCGCCGCAGTGATCGATGCTGCGGGAGCGCGCCGTCGCGTCCCCGAGGGGCTCCGGGACTCGAAGCTCGTCGTCGAGCATCGACGCGCCGAGGTCGCGGATCGCGCGCGTTCGTGGGTGGCCGCCTCGGCCGTCGGGTGGGCGGATGCCTCTGAGATCGACCGTGTCGGCATCATCCGCGCACTCGGCCTCGCCGCCCTGCGTGCCATCGGCGAACTGCGCGCTCAGGGTGTCGTCCCGGAGGAGGGGATCGTCATCCTCGACGGCAACCACGACTACATCACTCCCGCGGGTGGTGCTGGCCTGCGGGTGCAGCCCATCATCAAGGCCGACCGTGACTGCGCGTCGGCGTCCGCAGCCTCCGTCATCGCAAAGGTCGCTCGCGATGCGCACATGGTCGGGCTGCACGACGAGGTGCCGGCCTACCAGTGGATGCGCAACAAGGGCTACGCGAGTCCCGAGCACCGGGATGCGATCCGGGAGTTCGGTCTCAGCGCGCACCACCGTTCGTCGTGGGCGATCGCCGGCGCCCCGACGCTCTTCTGAGTCCTGACCGAGGCGACTCCCGCATAGGATTGAGTCACCATGGATGATGAAGTTTTCGAGGACTACGACCGCGAGCTCGAGCTGGCGCTGTACAAGGAGTACCGCGACGTCGTCTCGCAGTTCCAGTACGTCATCGAGACCGAGCGGCGCTTCTACCTCGCCAACGAGGTGAACGTGGTCCGTCGTGACACGGAACATGACTTCTACTTCGAGATCTCGATGAACGACGTGTGGGTGTGGGACATCTACCGCGCCGACCGTTTCGTCAAGTCGGTCCGCGTCCTCACGTTCAAGGACGTCAACGTCGAAGAGCTCCAGCGCCGTGACTTCCAGCTGCCGGAAGAGCTCTCTCTCGATTCCTGAGCCGCGTCGCGCGCAGGGGGCTCGATAGGCCCGTTCCGCTGCTCCTCCACACAGCCTCGAGCGCTCACACCTTCCACGGACTGTGTGCTCTGCCGCCGATGACGGTGCCGCACCACGCCACCATCGAGGCATGGCAGACAAAGATGCGCTCGGGCGTGCCGGAGAGATGCGGGCAGTGCGATATCTGCAGCAAGCGGGTTACGCGATCCTGGATCGCAACTGGCGCAGCGCGGACGGTGAACTCGACATCGTTGCTTCTGAAGGGCGCACGCTCGTCATCGTCGAGGTGAAGACGCGCCGTACGGCGCTGTACGGGCACCCTTTCGAGGCGGTGGACGAGAAGAAACGCGCCCGCCTGTGGCGACTTGCCCGAGCCTGGATGCGCGACCACCCCTCTGCAGCGCGCGGACGGGTGGTGCGCCTCGACATCATCGGCATCACCGGCGCGGACCCCGGCACCGCCGTGCTCGAGCATCTGGAAGACCTCCGATGAGCGTCGGCCGCACGTGGTCGGTGGTGCTGACCGGCATCACGGGAGACCTCATCGAGGTCGAGGCCGATCTGTCCACCCAGACGCCGGGGTTCGCGATCATCGGCCTGCCGGACAAGGCCATCGGCGAAGCGCAGCAGCGTGTGCACAATGCGTGTGGCAACAGCGATCTCGCGCTGCCGAGACGACGCGTCGTGGTCAATCTCTCTCCGGCGAACCTTCCCAAGCATGGCACCGGGTTGGATGTCGCCGTGGCGATCGCCGCTCTCGCGACCGAGCTGCCGCTCAGCGCGGAAAGCCTCGCGTCGACCGTGCACGTGGGGGAGCTCGGTCTCGACGGAAGGCTTCGTCCGGTCGCCGGTATCCTTCCGGCCGTGCTCGCCGCCGCCCGCAGCGGGTTCCGGCGGGTCATCGTGCCGGCTGCCTGCGTGGAGGAAGCGGCGCTCGTCGAGGGCGTGCAGGTCATCGGCGCGGTGAGTCTTCGCGACGTGGCCCGCTTCCACGGTCTCGATGTGGAGCACGTGGAGCAGGAGCCTGTGCCGCTCACGTCCGCGGCGGTGGAAGCCGCACGCGACGTTCCGGATCTCGCAGACGTGGTCGGGCAGCGTGAAGGCGTCGACGCACTGATCGTGGCTGCGGCAGGAGGGCACCACCTGCTCCTGTCAGGCCCGCCGGGGGCCGGCAAGACGATGCTCGCTCGCCGCCTGTCCGGCATCCTTCCGTCACTCGACCACGCGGCCGCGGTGCAATCGGCATCGCTGCGGTCGCTTGGAGGGCACCCCGTGCGCGAACTCTCCTACACGCCTCCGTTCGAGGCGCCGCATCATTCCGCGAGCGTGACAGCCCTTGTGGGCGGTGGGAGTCGCACCGTGCGCCCGGGGGCGATCGCTCGTGCTCATGGAGGCGTGCTCTTCCTCGATGAAGCAGGCGAGTTCGCGGGCCATGCGCTCAACGCCCTGCGCCAACCGTTGGAATCAGGTGAGATCGAGATCCATCGCACCGGCTTCCGTGCGCGCTTCCCCGCCCGGTTCCAACTGGTGCTTGCGACGAACCCCTGCCCGTGCGGTCAGTACTCGGTTCCGGGTGGAGCCTGCACGTGTCCTTCCGCCGCCGTGAGGCGCTACCTCGGACGCTTGAGCGGTCCGCTGCTGGATCGAGTCGACATCGAGGTGGGAGTGCGCCGCGTCTCCGTCGCGCAGATGCACGACACCGCATCGACGGTGACGAGCGCGGCCGCGCGCACGCAGGTGCGGGAAGCGCGTGACCGTGCCGCGGCACGCCTGTGCTCGACTGCCGCGCGCACCAATGTCGAGGTGAGTGGCACGTGGCTCAGGACGGGGCCCTACGCGCCGCCGGCAGCGATCCGCAGGCCGCTGGATGTCGCACTCCACCGAGGATCGATCAGCCTGCGCGGCTACGACAGAGTGTTGCGAGTCGCGTGGACGCTCGCGGATCTCGACGGGAGCGATCGCCTCGCGCCGGAGCACATCGGCCGGGCGCTCTTCCTGAAGAGAGGAGCGGTGGCAACGTGATCGCCTTCACCACAGCCGACGTTGCGCGGCGCACGCGGGGGATCGTCGACGCGGGATCTGTCGAACTGCCAGAGCTCGACGCGCGCATGATCTGGTCGGCTCTCGCTGAGCCCGGCGACGGTGTGGCGGGAGCCTTGATCGCCGCTCACGGCGCACGCCGTGCGCTGGAGATCGCCGTCTGCAACGCACCGACTGCCCGAAGCATGACGGGCGTTTCGGTGGAAGAGCTGCAGAAGGGGCGCGCGCGTTGGCTGCCACGGGTTGCCGACGCCGAGGGTCCGTCGGAGTCAGCTCGCAGGGCGGGCATCCTCCCGCTGACACCGTCACACCGGAACTGGCCGCGCCGCGTCGACGACCTCGGCCCTCACGCACCCTTCTGTCTGTGGGTGCGTGGCGACCCACGCGCCCTCTCGTCCGCAAACTCGGTCGCCCTCGTCGGTGCCCGTGCGGCCACGGCCTACGGAACGCACATCGCGGCGGAGTTCGCCGCCGAGCTGGCCGTCGACGGGATCGGCATCGTGTCCGGCGGCGCGTACGGCATCGACGGAGCCGCCCACCGCGCCGCACTCGCCAGCGGAGGCGTGACGACAGCGTGGATGGCAGGCGGCGTCGATCGTCCGTATCCCGCCGGTCACCACCGTCTCCTGGAGGAGATCGTGATGTCGGGCGGCGCGCTCGTGTCGGATGTGCCGTGCGGAAGCGCCCCCACGAAATGGCGCTTCCTCGCGAGGAATCGGCTCATCGCTGCAGCGTCCGACGCGACGGTCGTCGTCGAGGCAGGGTGGCGCAGCGGTTCGCTCAACACGGCCGGCCACGCCGCCGCTCTCGGACGCTCGCTCGGCGCTGTCCCGGGCCCGGTGACCAGTCCCGCCTCGGCGGGATGTCACCGTCTGCTCCGCGAGTACGACGCCGTCTGTGTGACGCGCTCGGATGAGGTGAAGGAACTGATCGGCTACGGGCCAGGCGCCGACGTGCGGCCGCACGATCCCATGCCGCACACGGGCACCTCCACCCGTGTGAGAGACGCGCTCAGCAGACGCTCCGAGCGCACGCCGGAAGAGCTCGCACGACGAACAGGCATGTCACGGGAGGCAGTGAGCGCCGCGTTGGGCCTTCTCGCCCTGGAAGGCGTGGTCGCCCGTGGCGAGAGTGGTGGATGGATCGCCGTGTGACGCCTTTGCGGAGCGCCGCAACCAGCGGGCACGATCGAAGCATCAAGCTGGGAGCATGAGCTTCACGGCTGACGTCGACGATTACGTCCGGCATCTCCGCGAGGTGAGGCGGCTCTCACCCGCGACCGTCCGCGCGTACCGTGCCGACCTCATCGACCTCGCGTCCGCCACGGCGGTGACGGACACGGCAGACCTCTCTCTCGAAGACCTCCGCGACTGGTTGTGGGCTGCGACCCGGCGCGGCGATGCTCGCGCCACCATCGCGCGACGGACGGCGGCAGCACGGGGCTTCTTCGGTTGGGCGTTCGACGACGGACGCGTTCCCCGCGACCCGAGCCTGCGCCTGCGTGCCCCCAAGCGCGGTCGCACCCTGCCCAAGGTCGCGACGGCCGACGCGCTCAGCGACACCCTCCAGGCGGTGCACGAGCGTGCCGCAGACGGCGACCCCGTCGCCCTGCGTGACGCAGCGATCCTCGAACTCCTCTACGGCGCCGCTGTCCGGGTATCGGAACTGTGCGGAATCGATCTGGACGACATCGACTCGACACGCCGCACCGTGCGGGTCACGGGCAAAGGCGACAAGGACCGCACGGCGCCCTACGGCCTGCCCGCACAACAGGCCCTGGACGCCTACCTCGTCCGCGCCCGCCCACAGCTCGTCGGCCGCGGACCAGGGACCAGCGCTCTGTTCGTCGGCGTGCGGGGCCGTCGCATTAGCCCTCGCGCGGTCTACGACGTCGTCAACCGAACGCTCGCTCCCGTGCTCGGCTCGCACGCCGTCGGCCCGCACAGCCTCCGCCACTCCGCGGCCACCCACCTCCTCGACGGTGGCGCCGATCTCCGCAGCGTGCAGGAGCTTCTCGGCCATGCGAGCCTCGGGACGACGCAGATCTACACGCACGTGTCCGCGGAGAAGCTGACGGCCACCTACCGTCTCGCGCACCCGCGCGCGTGAGCGCCCCGCGCGGGCGCATCGGCGTGAGCCCGCTCGCACCGAGCGCATGGGCGGGTGATCAGCCCTGAGCGCACAGCGTCAGCGGTCAGCGGTGAGGCTCGAAACCCCGGGGGCGTTTGGCGCTCCGCTGCTGCGCGCGGTTCATTCGCGAGAGGCAGCAGCACGGCCCGCGGCGCCTCTCCGAGGAGGAGCAGCGGGCTCACGTAGTTGCCGTGAAGGCGAACGCCGAAGTGAACGGTGCCCGTCGCCGCGTGACCACCGGTCGCAACGAAGGCGACGGGTTCACCCACGGTGACGGCGGTCCCAGGTGATGCCGCCCGTTCCACGGGTTCGAGTGTCGAGACGAGGCCGCCGCCGTGATCGATGGTCACCACGCCGCGGTCCGCGACCTTGCCGGAGAACGCAACGATCCCCGATGCCGGTGCGCGCACGACGGTTCCGACACTCGCGACCAGGTCGATACCGCGATGTCCTGCGCCGTACGCCCCAGCCGGCGCCCGAAACGGTGCTTCGATCCTGACCTCGCCCGTGGGCGATTGCCAGGATCCCGGAGGTGGGGCGCTCGGCGAGGGCGCGGGCGGCACCAGAGGAGGGCCCGCGGATGCGGGTGTGGACAGCCCCACACACAGGCCTGTCAGCAGGAGGATGACGATGAGTGCTCGACGCAGACGCATTCCGACATGGTGAGAGGGTGGGCGGACTGTGACGCGGCAGGACTCCCGTGATGGGGAGAGGTCGCACGGTCCGGCTGTGGGGGAGAAGTCGGCGCCACTGGTACACTGAAGTCGCACTCCGCATCGCGGGGTGACTACGCGTGCCCACTTGTCGGCAGCACTTCCCAGGTCTCGTCCGTTCGCGGATGGGTGGTCGTGCGCCGGGGCACCAGGCCCGCAGCCATCCGGCTTGCGAGAAAAACCGAAAGAACAGGAGAACGGCCATGGCCGTCGTCACGATCCGCCAGCTGCTCGACAGCGGCGTCCACTTCGGACACCAGACCCGTCGGTGGAACCCGAAGGTGAAGCGCTTCATCCTCACGGAGCGCTCCGGCATCCACATCATCGATCTTCAGCAGTCGCTGTCGTACATCGACAAGGCGTACGAGTTCGCGAAGGAGACCGTCGCGCACGGCGGCACCATCCTCTTCGTCGGAACGAAGAAGCAGGCGCAGGAAGTCATCGCCGAGCAGGCGACGCGCGTCGGCCAGCCTTACGTGAACCAGCGGTGGCTGGGTGGTCTGCTGACCAACTTCTCGACCGTGTCGAAGCGCCTCGCGCGCATGAAGGAGCTCGAGGAGCTCGACTTCGACAACCCGGCGGAGAGCGGCTTCACCAAGAAGGAGCTCCTCCTCAAGAAGCGCGAGCTCGACAAGCTGCACAAGTCGCTCGGCGGAATCCGCAACCTGCAGAAGACGCCCTCGGCGATCTGGGTCGTCGACGCGAAGCGTGAGCACCTGGCCATCGACGAGGCCAAGAAGCTCGGCATCCCCGTCATCGGCATCCTCGACACGAACGCCGACCCCGACGAGTTCCAGTTCCCGATCCCGGGCAACGACGACGCGATCCGCTCGGTCGGTCTTCTGACCCGCATCATCGCCGACGCCGCTGCCGAGGGGCTCATCCAGCGTCACCAGCCGACCGACGAGTCGGCCGACGCCGAACCGCTGGCCGATTGGGAGCGCGAGCTGCTTGAGCAGAAGAGCGACGCCGAGCAGAAGAGCGACGCAGAGTCCGCGCCGGCCGAGGCCGACTCTGCCGCGGCCGAGGCGGAGAACGCCGAGGCGGCTCCCGCCGCTGAGGCAGCGCCGGCCGAAGCCGCCGAGTAAGCACACCGACTCGCTCCGGCGCTCCGCCACCTCGGCGGGGCGCCGGAGCATCAGACGACAACACGACTAGGAGCCACCTATGGCAAACTTCACCATCGCCGACATCAAGGCTCTGCGCGAGCAGCTCGGCACGGGCATGGTCGACACCAAGAAGGCGCTCGAGGAAGCTGATGGCGACCTCGAGAAGGCCGTCGAGATCCTGCGTCTCAAGGGCGCGAAGGGCAACGCCAAGCGCGCTGACCGCTCGACCAGCGAGGGCCTCGTCGCCGCGGTCGAGAACGGCGGCAAGGTGACGATCATCGAGCTCAACACCGAGACCGACTTCGTTGCGAAGAACGATCGCTTCATCGCGCTTGCCGACAAGGTGCTCGCCGCTGCCGCCGCAGTCGGTGCCGACTCCGCCGAGGCCGCGCTGTCCGCCGACGCCAACGGCCAGACCGTCGCCGAGCTCATCGCCGACGAGGCCGCCATCATCGGTGAGAAGGTCGAGCTGCGCCGGGTGCGTACGCTCTCCGGCGACGCCTTCGAGATCTACCTGCACAAGACGAGCAAGGATCTCCCGCCGCAGATCGGCGTCGTCGTCGCCTACACGGGTGACGACGCGGAGACCGCGCGCAGCATCGCACAGCACATCTCGTTCGCGAACCCGACCTACCTCTCGCGCGAGGACGTCCCCGAGGACGAGGTCGAGAAGGAGCGCCAGATCGTCACTGAGATCTCGCGCAACGAGGGCAAGCCGGAAGCGGCGCTGCCGAAGATCGTCGAGGGGCGCGTCGGTGCCTTCTTCAAGCAGGTCGCTCTGCTCGATCAGGACTACGCCAAGGACAACAAGCAGTCCGTGGCCCAGGTCGCCAAGAACGCCGGCATCACGATCACAGACTTCGCCCGCTTCAAGGTCGGCGCGTAAGTCCGAAGGGGGGCCTGCATCGTCACGATGCGGGCCCCTTTTCGATGCCCGCCATTCGCTATCCTGCAAACGTCGAGAGGAACTCCGTGACCGAATCGAGCCCGCGGCGCCGCCGCGTCCTTCTGAAGCTTTCTGGAGAAGCATTCGGGGGTGGCCAGCTCGGAGTGAATCCCGACGTCGTGAGCCAGATCGCCCGTGAGATCGCTCAGGCGGTCGACCGCGTCGAGATCGCGATCGTCGTCGGCGGCGGCAACTTCTTCCGTGGTGCCGAACTCAGCCAGCGGGGCATGGATCGCGGTCGCGCCGATTACATGGGCATGCTGGGAACGGTCATGAACGCCCTCGCCCTCCAGGACTTCCTCGAGCAAGCCGGTGCCGCCACACGCGTGCAGTCGGCGATCTCGATGACACAGGTAGCGGAGCCCTACATCCCGCGCCGAGCTGAGCGTCACATGGAAAAGGGGCGCATCGTGATCTTCGGCGCCGGTGCCGGCCTTCCGTACTTCTCCACCGACACGGTGGCCGCGCAGCGCGCACTGGAGATCGGGGCCGACGAAGTGCTCGTCGCCAAGAACGGCGTCGACGGCGTCTACACCGCGGACCCTCACCAGGACCCCACGGCGGTCAAGCTCGACCGTCTCACATACAATGACGCGCTCCAGCGCGGCCTCAAGGTGGTGGACTCCACCGCGTTCAGTCTGTGCATGGACAACAAGATCGATATGCGCGTGTTCGGCATGGAGCCGAGGGGCAACGTGACCAGTGCGCTCCTGGGCGAGTCGATCGGCACGCTGGTCACCGTCTGAGGCGCTGTCCTCCCGGGCAGTAGACTCAACGAGTAGCAACGACGAATGGAGTGACCGTGATCGCCGAGACCCTGGCAGACGCGACCGCACGAATGGACCGGGCAGTGGAAGCTGCGAAGGAAGACTTCGCGACCGTACGCACCGGACGCGCGAACCCGCAGCTGTTCCAGAAGATCCTGGTCGACTACTACGGCTCGCCCACGCCGCTGGCACAGCTTGCGTCGCTGAACAACCCGGAAGCGCGCACGCTCGTGGTGACGCCCTATGACAAGTCCGCCTTGAAGGCCATCGAGCAGGCGATCCGTGACACCCCCAATCTGGGCGCGAACCCCACGAACGACGGCAACATCGTCCGCGTGACGATGCCGGAACTCACCGCCGACCGCCGCAAGGAGTACGTCAAGCTCGTGCGTTCGAAGGGTGAGGATGCCAAGGTGCACCTCCGGGGTATCCGCCGCAAGTCGAAGGACGAGCTCGACGCGCTCAAGAGCGAGGTCGGCGAAGACGACCTCGCCCGCGCGGAGAAGGAGCTCGATGCGATCACGCGCGCGCACGTCGACGAGATTGATGAGGCGCTCAAGCGCAAAGAGGCCGAACTTCTCGAGGTCTGATTCCCATGACCGATCCTTCGCAGGAGGCCGGAGCGGGGGAGTCGTCTCGCACTCGTCCCGGTGCGCGGCGCAGCCACGATGTGGATCCGTCGTCGCTGCAGTCTCATGTGCGTGCGGCGCGGACTGAGTTCGAGCACCAGATCGAGCGCGCACGGGCCGACTTCGAACAGGTCAATGAGCGGATCAACGCCAAGACGGGGCGCAATCTCCTCCTGGCGATCCTCAGCGGCGTCGCTATCGGCGCCGCGGTTCTGGGTTCGCTCCTGTTCGTGAAGTCGCTGTTCCTGATCTTCGCCATCCCGGCGTGCCTGCTCGGTGTGTTCGAGTTCTCACGTGCGCTTCAGGCTGCCGGGCGCCGGGTCGACGTGTGGCCTCAGATGGCGATGGCGCTGGTCATCATGGTCGCCGGGTTCCTCGAAGGGCATTGGACACACTGGGTGGCCACCTTCGCGGCGGTCGCGTTCCTCATCGTCTGGCGCATGGTCGCACAGATGGCAGCCCGCGACGGGCGGTTGTACGGCGACGTGCTCTCCGACGTTCTGGTGGCCGGCTTCGTGCCGTTGTACGTCGCGTTCCTCGCGAGCCTGACCCTCGTCCTCCTGCGCCAGGAGGGCGGACAGTACTGGCTGCTGGCGATGGTGGTCGTGGCGGTCGTCGCCGACGTGGGTGCCTACGCGTCGGGGCTCGCCTTCGGGAAGCACCCGATGGCGCCCCGCATCAGCCCGAAGAAGACATGGGAGGGGTTCGCCGGCGCAGCGGTCCTGGCGATCGCCGCGTCGGTCGCCTACGGCATCTTCGTGCTGCAGATCCCGATCTGGGCTGCGGTTGTGTTCGGGGTGGCCATCCTCGCGTCCGCGACGGTCGGCGATCTCGGAGAGTCCATGATCAAGCGCGATCTCGGCATCAAGGACATGAGCTCGTGGCTTCCCGGCCATGGCGGGGTGCTCGACCGCCTCGACTCCATCCTTCCGTCGACGGCTGTGGCGCTGGCGATGTACTTCCTTCTCTCTCCATTGGCGGCTGTATGACCACGACAGAGCGTGGGGCTCTGCCCTTCCCGCTGACCACGGGACGCGAGCGCGGTTACGATCCAGCGCGCGTCGATGCGTTCCTGCAGCGGGCTCGCGATTCGTTCGAGTCCGACGCGCCCGACGCGATCACTTCTGCCGACATCCGGCAGTGCGCGTTTCCGCTGGTGAAGCGCGGATACCGTATCGACGCGGTCGACGCGGCAATGGGCCGCATCGAAGACGCGTTCGCCGCGAGGGAGCGCGACCAGGCTCTCTCGCGCGCGGGCGCCAGGGCGTGGGTCGGGTCGTCCCGCAAGCTCGCCCAGGAGGTGCTCGACCGCCTCAGCCGTCCCGAGGGAGCGCGATTCCGGCGTACCGGGCGTCTTCGGTACGGATACCGGATCGATGAGGTCGACCTCGTCGCCGACCGTATCGCGCGCTACCTCGAGACGGGCGAGCAACTGACGGTGGAGCAGGTGCGCACCGTCGCGTTCCGTATGCAGCGGCACGGTTACGACGAGCAGCAGGTGGATGCCGTGCTGGATGCCGTCACCGAGGTGATGCTGGCTGTCGGGTGACACCGCGCCACGGCTCGTGGCATGCGGCGACGGGCCCAGGTAGAATCGCTGTCACTGTGACTTCTGATGGCGAGCTGATTCCGACTATGCGCCGGTCGCCCGCGGCCCGATCGGCGGCCGTGAGCGGGCCGCGGCGTAGTTCGTCGGAGCCCGCTCGGTGGTCTCGTCGCCGACGTCTCACCTCCGTCTTCGCTGCTTTCGCCGCAGCCGCTTTCGCGGGCGCATACATTCTCCCGCTCGCGACGACGACGAACCGCGCCGAAGCCGCTGAGCTCGATCCGGTGTCGCTGTACGCGAGTTCCATCGCCGACGCGCAGGCGTTCATCGCAGCGTCCGAAGCGTCCGACGACCTGGGACGCGAGGGAATGAACTTCACCGTCTACGTGAAGCCCAAGCCGACGCCCACGCAGACACCTGTTGCAGGGGGACAGGGCGCGTCGGGCTCAGGTTCGGGTGCCTCGTCGGGGTGGCGTCCGCCGTTCGTCTCGCCCGATCCCGGCAGCGCACAGGCGATCGCCTATGAGATGGTGACCGGCCGCGGTTGGGGTGACGATCAGTTCGCCTGCTTGGTCGCGCTGTGGAAGAAGGAGTCGGGCTGGCGTGTGAACGCATACAACCGCTCCAGCGGCGCATACGGCATCCCGCAGGCGCTTCCCGGCAACAAGATGGCCAGCGCCGGCGCCGATTGGGAGACGAACCCCGCCACCCAGATCAGTTGGGGCATCGGGTACATCAAGGGTCGTTACGGCACACCGTGCGGCGCGTGGGATCACTCGCAGCGCAAAGGCTGGTATTGACGCGATGCCGAGATCGAACCGCCGTCGTCGCGACGGCGGAGAGCGGTCAAGCGATGCGCTGGACCGTCTCATCAGCGGATGGAAGCGCACGGAGACGCGTCGCGGCGTCGAGTGGATGGTGCAGCCCGTCTCTGCCGCACAGGCGAAGAAGACGTACACCTGCCCCGGCTGCGGGCGCGATGTCGTTCCGGGCACCGCGCATGTCGTCGTGTGGCGCGCTGACGGCGTCCTGGGAGACGCCGCGGATCTCGCCGCACGCCGTCACTGGCACAACCCATGTTGGAGGATCGGCTGATGGAGATCAGGGGACCGGTGCTGCTGCCGGCACATCGTGAGGAGATCGAGCTCCACACGCTCGACGGGCTCACGCTGGTGGGGGAGCTCGCCACGCCGCGCGAGGGAACGCCGGCGGCGACGCTGGTGACGCTTCACCCGCTTCCGACCGCCGGTGGGTTCATGGACTCGCATATCCTGCGGAAGGCGGCGGGACGGTTGCCCGCCTTGGCCGACCTCGCAGTCCTCCGCTTCAACACCCGAGGCACGACCTCCCCGCGCGGGACGAGCGAGGGGCAGTTCGACGGCGGTGCGGCGGAGGCCTTCGATGTCGCTGCGGCCATGGATTTCGTGCGTGAGCGAGGCCTGCCGCGCCCGTGGCTTGTCGGCTGGTCGTTCGGCACCGAGCTCGCCCTGAAGTACGGGCGCGACCACGACGTGGAAGGCATCATCCTGCTCTCGCCGCCCCTGCATCGCGCGACGGATGAAGAGGTTGCGGCGTGGGCGGGGGACCGGCGCCGCGTCGTCGTGGTGGTGCCTGAGTTCGACGACTACCTGCGGCCCGAGGAGGCGCGTCGGCGATTCGCGTCGATTCCGCACGCGACGATCATCGCGGTGGAGGGCGGCAAGCATCTGTGGGTCGGTGAGAACCAGACGCGTCGCGTTCTCACCGAGATCGTTGCAGCGGTGAACCCAGACGCCCTGCCCCTGCCGCTGGAGTGGGACGACTGATCCTGCCGCGGGGCAGCGCGCGCGTCTCGAGCGCTTCCGCTCCTACAGCTCGTTCTGCCTCGGGATCACGACCTGCCGATAGATGATCAGGATGCTCGCGGCGACCGGGATCGCCACCAGCGCTCCGAGCAGCTGACCGAGCGACGCGCCCGCGAGAGCGGCGATGACCACCAGGGCCCCCGGCACCGACACCGCGCGGTTCATGATGCGCGGCGAGAGCAGATACGCCTCGACCTGCATGTAGATGACGTACCAGATCAGCGCGATGAGCGCCGTGACCGGCGACCCCAGCCCGGGAATGAGGCACGTGAGCACGATGATGATCGAACCGGTCAGCGTGCCGACGAGGGGGATCAGCGAGAAGAAGAACGCGATGACGGCGAGGACGGCCGGGAACGGAGCCTGGATGATCGTGAGGAAGACGGCACTCAGCGCGCCGTTGATGAATCCCAGGGTTGCCTGTCCCATCACGTAGTAGCCGACGGACGCGGTGATCTGCTCCGAGAGGTCGATGAATCGGGCGCGCTTGGATGCCGGCACGAGCTGGTACACCGCCGCCTTCAGGGAGGGCGTCGACGATGTGAAGTAGATCGTCAGGATGAGCACGATGATCGCCCCCGTGGTGCCGGCGATGATCGCGGCGCCGAGCGCCACGACGCTCTCACCTACGACGGTGCCGAGGTTGCCGAGGTCGATCGACGCGTACCAGTCGGAGACCCAGTCGAACACCTGGTCGACGTTCAGCAGGGGGAAGGTCTCGTGGAGCCAGTCCTTGGCGGCGGCGACCGGATCCCACTTGCCGTTCACCGCGTTCGTGACGAGCTTCTGGATCTCGGTGATGAGCTGTGTGATCTGCCTGACGATGATCGGGACCACCATGAGCACGATGCCGGCGAACACGGCCAGCACGGCGGCGAATGTCACCAGCAGCGCCGCCCAGCGGGGGAGCCCGCGTCGAGCGAGCCAGGAGACCAGCGGGTCGAGACCCAGCGCGAGGAACAAGGCCGTCCCCACGTACAGCAGAACTGTCGACAGGGTCTGGAAGCTCGCGATGAGCATGATGCCGACTCCCACACCCAAGGTGGCGACGAGGGCGGTGCGGAAAGGATGCTGGATCTTCACGTGGTGACTCTCTGCGTTGGTTGACGATCACATTACGCACGAAGGGTGCGCTTTCGAGGTTCCGCCACCCCCTCCCGGGCGACATTCAGGTCGTTTCGCTAGTCTGGAACGTCGATTATGCACTCGTACAGCTCTGCGCGCTGGGCGCAGGTGCGGGAAGGTGACGATTCGTGCGATTTGTCTGGGCGGTGGCGGCGTTCGTGCTCGCCACGGTCATGATCGGTGCCGGCATCGCTCAGCGCACCGTGCTCCAGGGGCCGAAGACCTACACGCAGGCGATCGAGGTCGAAGACGCCGCGCCGTACGTGCTCATCGACGGCAGCGTCCTGCAAGACCACGCGGGCTCGCAGACGCTGCGGGCGCAAGGCGAGGGCGACATCTTCGCGGCCTACGGCCGCACCGACGACCTCCGTGCGTGGCTGAGCCGAAGCGACTACGTACAGGTGACCATGACCGACGGTGAGATCTCGACTGCGGTCGTTCCGGCCGCGGCCCCCTCGGAGGAGGGTGCACCGGCGCCGACCTCTCCGGTCGGGTCGGATCTCTGGGTGGACGAGTTCCAGCAGGAGGACGTTCTGATCACGCCGTTGAAGCTTCCCGCCGACATGAGCGTGCTCGTGGCATCCGACGGCACCGCGCCGGCCCCGGCCGACCTGTCCATCACGTGGCCGACGGGAGTGACGACGCCATGGGCGGGGCCCCTCATCGTCGGGGGCGGCATCATGCTGGCGATCGGCATTGTGCTGTACATCCTCGGCGTGCGTCACGCGCGCCGGTCTCGCGGTCCGCGGCGCAAAGGACTTCCCGTCGCGCCGACCCAGCCCATCGATCTCAGCGTCGCCGAGGCGGACAAGGGGGTCATCAGCGCCACGCCCCGGCGTCGTCGTCAGCTCCCGGCCGGGCGCCGCGCCCTCGTCGCAGTCCCCGCTCTCGCGGTGACCGCCCTGCTGGCGACGGGCTGCTCTGCCGACGCGTGGCCGCAGTTCTCCTCCTCACCCACTCCCAGCCCGACCGAGACGATCATCGTGCCCGAGGGGCAGGACGATCCGCCGGCAGTGACCGAAGCGCAGGCGGAGCGCATCCTCGCCCGCATCTCGGAGACGGTCGCCACAGCGGATGAGAAGAACGACGTGAGAGTCGCCCGTCAACGTCTCGACGGCCCTGCGCTCGCAGCCCGCGCGACCAACTACAAGCTGCGCGAGAAGCTCAAGGAGATCGATCCGCTTCCCGCCATTCCGAGCAAGGCGCTGAAGATCCTGCTGCCCGAGGCGTTCGAGGGGTGGCCGCGCACCTTCTTCGCCGTCGTGGAAGACCCTGACACCGCCGTGGCGACCATCATGAGCGTCACCCAGAAAGACGCATGGTCGGACTACAAGCTGTCGTACACGGCGAATCTCGTCGCCGACGCCACCCTTAACGTCGCTCCCGAATACCTGGGTGCGCTGCTCGTGCAGCCCGACAACCGGTTCCTCATCATCCCTCCGCAGGATCTCGCCAAGGCCTACGCCGACGTGCTCGACAAGGGTGAGAAGAGCGAGTACGCCGCGCTCTTCGATGAGGAATCAGACAGCTTCCGCACACTCGTCGCCGACAACCGCGCGTCACGTGTCGAGCAGTTCAACAAGACCGGCGAGAAGACCGGCAAGATCGCATTCAGCGCCACGGCAGGCAAGGAACCGCCGGTGGCGATGGCCACTCTCGACAGCGGGGCGATCGTGGCCGTCACCGTCTACGAGAACGACTCGGTCACGCCGACGAACGAGGATGCGGTCATCAAGGTCGACGGCGACCCGGGCAACCCGGTCGTCAAGACCCTGACAGGAGTGAGTCAGTCGTCGACGGGCTTCACGACCACCTATGCCGACCAGCTGTTCTTCTTCGTGCCCGCGCAGAGCTCGACCGAGCGCATTCGCTTCCTCGGTTATTCGTCCGACATCCTCTCAGCCAAGGTGGTGAAGAAGAAGTGACCGACCCTACGCCCGGCGCAGTTCTGCGAGGAGCCGTCGATCTCTCCTCGCTCCGTTCCCGTCCGTCCACGCCCGCCGAGGGTCAGCCGGCTCGAGGGACGGCGGACGCCTCGCCGTCGCTCGTCTTCGATGTCACGGATGCCACCTTCGCGCAGGTGCTGGAGCTCTCCCGCACCGTTCCCGTCGTGGTCGATCTCTGGGCCGAGTGGTGCGGCCCGTGCAAGCAGCTGAGCCCCGTCCTCGAGAAGGTCGTCACCGAGCTCGCGGGGCGTGTCGTCCTCGCCAAGGTCGACGTCGACGCCAACCCCCAGCTCGCGCAGGCGTTCCGTGCGCAGTCCATTCCCATGGTGGTGGCTCTCCTCAACGGGCAGCCGGTGCCGCTGTTCACGGGGGCGGTTCCCGAGCAGCAGGTTCGCGACGTGTTCGGTCAGCTGCTCCAGCTCGCCCAGCAGCAAGGGGTGACCGGGAGCGTGCCCGTGGATGATGCACCCTCGGACGACGAAGAGGCGACTCCCGCTCTCCCGCCCCTGCATCAGGAGGCGTTCGACGCCATCGAGGCGGGCGACTACGAAAGGGCGGTGACGGCGTACGAAGCCGCCCTCGCCGAGAACCCCCGCGACGAGGATGCGCGCGCCGGGCTCGGCCAGGTGCGCCTCCTCGCCCGGGTGCAGAACCTCGACCTCCAGGAGGCGCGTGCGGCGGCCGCGGCCGCGCCCACGGACGTCGCTGCGCAGTTCGCCGTCGCAGACCTCGACATCGCCGGCGGGCATGTCGACGACGCGTTCGATCGTCTTCTGGACCTGTTCCAGGCTGCGTCGGCTGAGGAGCGCGCGGTCGTGCGTGAGCGGCTCCTCGAGCTGTTCGGTCTGGTCGGCGACGGCGATCCTCGTGTCGTCCGCGCGCGCGGGCGTCTCGCGAGCCTTCTGTTCTGACCTCAGCTGCGGTGGCTGAGCCACAGCACGCCGAGGGGCGGCAGCACCATGGTCGCGTGCCCGCAATCGTCCGTGTGCACGGACCCGAGGTTGCCGACTCCTGAGCCTCCGTACGCGCTGGCGTCGGAGTTGAGGATCTCGGTCCATTCGCCGCGCGCCGGAAGCGCGAGGGTGTAGTCGTAGACGGGCGCCCCGGAGAAATTGCAGACGACGGCGATGGTGTTGCCGTGATGGTCGCGTCGAGCGAAGGCCACGACGTTGGGATTCCAGATCGGGCCGCCGAGACGGCTGAATGCGCTCCCGTCGCTGTCGCGCGACCAGAGTGGCGCATGCTCTCGGTACACGGCGTTCAGCGTGGAGACGAAGTCTCTGAGCTCACGGTGGGCGGGCTGATCGAGCATCCACCAGTCGAGCTCGCGCGCCTCGGACCACTCCGACATCTGGGCGAACTCCTGACCCATGAACAGAAGCTGCTTCCCGGGATGGCCCCACATGTACGCGAGGAAGGCGCGGACATTGGCGAGCTTCTGCCAGTGGTCGCCCGGCATCCGAGTGAGCAGGGTGCCCTTGCCGTGCACGACCTCGTCGTGGCTGATCGGCAGCACGAAATGCTCGCTGAAGGCATAGACGAAGGAGAAGGAGATCTCGCCCTCGTGGTGCGAGCGGTACATCGGGTCTCGCGAGAAGTAGACGAGCGAGTCGTTCATCCAGCCCATGTTCCACTTGAGGCCGAAACCGAGCCCGCCGTGGTCGGTGGGAGCGGTGACACCGGGATAGCTGGTCGACTCCTCGGCGATCATCGCGATCCCCGGATAGCGCTTGTACGCGGTGGCGTTGACTTCCTGGAGGAAGCGGATGGCTTCGAGGTTCTCGCGTCCGCCATGGATGTTGGGCTCCCACTCGCCGTCGTTCCGGGAGTAGTCGAGATAGAGCATCGAGGCCACGGCATCCACGCGGAGTCCGTCGACGTGGAACTCCTCGAACCAGTAGAGCGCGTTGGCGACGAGGAAGTTGCGCACCTCGTTGCGACCGTAATCGAAGATGAGCGTGCCCCAGTCCTTGTGCTCTCCGCGGCGAGGATCGGGGTGCTCGTAGAGTGGTCGGCCGTCGAAGCGGGCGAGAGCGAACGCGTCCTTCGGGAAGTGACCGGGGACCCAGTCCATGATGACGCCGATGCCGGCCTGGTGCAGACGGTCGATCAGGTAGCGGAGGTCGTCGGGAGTGCCGAAGCGGCTCGTGGGTGCGTAGTACCCGCTGACCTGGTAGCCCCATGAGCCGCCGAACGGGTGCTCGGCCAGAGGCAGGAACTCCACGTGCGTGAAGCCGAGGGCGGTGACGTATTCGATCAGCGGGTCGGCGAGCTGTCGGTAGCCGAGTCCCTGGCGCCACGACCCGACGTGAAGCTCGTACGTCGACATCGGCTTGTCCAGCGGTGAGGTGGTCGAGCGCTTCTCCAACCAGGCGTCATCGTTCCAGGAGTAGTCGCTCTCGGTCACGATCGACGCGGTGGCGGGCGGGACCTCCGCCTGCTGCGCCATCGGGTCCGCTTTGAGGATCCAGGTGTCGTCCGGCGTGAGGATCTCGTACTTGTAGATGGCTCCGGCGGACAGTCCCGGGACGAAGATCTCCCACACCCCGCTCGATCCGAGCGAACGCATGGCGTGTGCGCGACCGTCCCAGTCGTTGAATCCGCCCACGACACGCACGGCCCGCGCATCCGGCGCCCACACGCTGAAGGACACTCCGGAGACACCCGTGAAGTGGCGTACGTGAGCACCCAGCACGCGCCACAGCTGTTCGTGCCGTCCCTCTCCGATCAGGTGGAGATCAACGCTCCCGAGCGTAGGGAGGTGGCGGTAGGGGTCGTCGGCCCGGTGGTCAGGACCGTCGGGGTAGGTCGCGACCAGTTCGTAGGCGGCGGGGGCTTCGGCGACCCGGCCCTCCCAGATCCCCTCGTGCACGTGATGGAGCTCGATGCGCTCTCCGTCGAGGGTGACGGCGGTCACGCTCGAGGCCATCGGACGACGGGCGCGAATCACCCAGGAATCGCCGTCCTGGTGCACTCCGAGTACGTCGTGCGGGGCATGGTAGGCGCCTGCGGCGACCGCCTCGAGGATCGACGGAGACGGTGCAGTCATCGGGTGCCCTTCACGTGGAGAATGTGGACCGGTTCGTGGAAGGCGTCCAGACGCACGAAGTTGTCCTGGTTCCAGGTCCAGCTCGCCCCGGTGATCAGATCGCTGACCTCGTAGTCGCTCCCTCGGGGGATGCCGAACACGGCGCTGTCGATGTGCACCATGGTCTGCCGCGCCGAGTGCGGATCGACGTTCGCGACGACGATGACGGTGTCATCGACGCCCTCGGGCGAGAGGGCCCCCGGCAGGTGTTTGGAGTAGACGAGGATGGCGTCATCGTCGCTCCAGTGGACGGAGAGTCCGCGCAGTTGTCTGAGGGCAGGGTGCGAGCGACGGATGTCGTTGAGCCGCGTCAGGTAGGGAGCGAGGGAGGCGCCTGCTGCCTCCGCCGCCGCCCAGTCGCGGAACTTGTACTCGTACTTCTCGTTGTCGATGTTCTCTTCGGAGCCGGGCCGGGCCACGTTCTCGTACAGCTCGTAGCCGGCGTACACGCCGTAGCTGGCGCCGCCTGTCGCTGCGATCGCCGCACGGATCTTGTACGCGGGGCGGCCGCCGTACTGCAGATACTCCGTGAGGATGTCAGGGGTGTTGACGAAGAGGTTGGGCCGCATGAAGTCGGCGGTCTCGTCGGAGATCCACTGCAGGAACTCCTCGAGTTCGGCCTTCGTGTTGCGCCAGGTGAAGTAGGAGTAGCTCTGCTGGAAACCGCTGTACGCGAGCGCCTGAAGCGGCGACGGACGCGTGAAAGCCTCGGCAAGGAAGACGACGTCGGGCGACTCCGCATTGACGGTGGCGATGAGCCACTCCCAGAACTGCAGGGGCTTCGTGTGCGGATTGTCGACGCGGAAGATCTTCACACCCTGCGCGACCCAGTGACGGACGATCCGCAGCACCTCCGCGCGGATGCCTTCCGGGTCGTTGTCGAAGTTGATCGGGTAGATGTCCTGGTACTTCTTCGGCGGGTTCTCGGCGAAGGCGATCGAACCGTCCGGAAGCGTCGTGAACCACTCGGGGTGCTCCGTGACCCAGGGGTGGTCGGGCGCGGCCTGAAGAGCGAGATCGAGCGCGACCTCCAGTCCCTCCGTCTGCGCGGCCCGGACGAACGCGCGGAAGTCGGCGAGGGTGCCCAGGTCGGGGTGCACGGCGTCGTGCCCGCCCGCGGCGGACCCGATGGCCCAGGGCGATCCGGGGTCGCCCGCCGCGGCGGTGAGCGTGTTGTTGCGGCCCTTGCGGTTGATCGTCCCGATCGGATGGATCGGCGGGAGGTAGACGACGTCGAACCCCATCGCTGCGACGGCGGGGAGACGTCCCTGTGCGGTGCGGAACGTCCCGCTCTTCACCCTGCCGTCCTTCAGCCGCTTCGCCCCCTCTGACCGAGGGAAGAACTCGTACCAGGCGCCGACTCCCGCGCGCTCGCGCTCCACCAGGAGGCGAAGTTCCGGGCCGACCGTCATGAGGGAGGTGATCGGACGCGCCGCGAAGGCGGCTGCGATCTGCGGGTCCCGCACGATGGACAGGCTGGCGACGTCGTCGATCGCCCGGTCCCGCAGTCGCCGGGCGGCGTCGGCGAGGAGAGCCCTCTCCTGGGCGTCTCTGTCCGGCTCGATCCCGGCCTGTGCGAACAGCCGCGCGCCCATCTCCCGCATGAGCGAGGCATCGACTCCTGCGGCGATCTTGAGGTCCGCAGCGTGCTCCCACGTGGCGAAGTCGTCGGCGAACGCCTCGAACCGGAAGGTCCACAGACCCTGCTCGAGAGGCGCGACGTCCACGCGCCAACGGTCGAACCCGTCGCGGAGATCGGTCAGCCGGTGCAGCGTCACCACGCCTGACGGCGAGGTGAGCCTCACGTGGACGCCGATGCGATCATGTCCCTCTCGGAATGCCGTCACCTGAAAAGGGACGGCCTCGCCGACGAACGCCGCCGCGGGAAAGCGGCCGCCGGGAACGGTCGGGCGCGGCGACACGAGCGGGATGCGCCCGTTGACCGTGCCGGTGACTCCCTCCCACGGAACCGCCACCCGGGCGGGTATCTGCGCAGTGCTGCGCACCGAACCGGATTCGTGCGTCTTGGAGGCCACGTGTCGAACCTACCGCCCTTCCCCGCGTCGGGGTACCTGTGCTCGGCCTGACGGCTTGCCGTCACTCCACGCGGAACAGCCGCATGGCCGTGTCATCGAGGTGCACGACGTCACCCGGCGCGAGCGCGACCTCATCGATCGCTGGGCGCTCGTCGGCACTCGACCACAAGGAGACATAGCTGTTGACTCCCTCGATGCGGGGGAGTGTGACGTCTACCGGCTTCTCATTGCCGTGGACGATCAGCAGAATGCGGTTGGCGCCTTCGCTCTCGGGTGTCGAACGCGCGTCGTACTGGAGCGTGCGATGCGCAGGGTTCGTCCAGCGCTCGACCGACATGGTCTCGCCGTTCTCGTCGTACCAATCGATGACCGATGCACTGGGAACCCGCTGCTCTTCGTGCGCGAAACGGGCGGGGCGCAGCGCCGGGTTGTCTCGACGCAGCTGCAGCAGGCGACGCACGTGCGCGGCGAGATCTTGCTGCCAGGGTGCGTGCTCCCACGACATCCAGGTCAGGGCGGAGTCGTGACAGTAGGCGTTGTTGTTGCCGCGCTGGGTGCGGCCGAACTCGTCACCGGCGGTGAGCATCGGGACTCCCGCCGACAGCAGCAACGTGCCCAGGAGGTTGCGCATCGCCTTGCGTCGCCGGGCGAGGATCGACTCGTCGTCGGTCGGACCTTCCACCCCGTGGTTGAACGACCTGTTCACATCGGCGCCATCGCGGTTGTGCTCGCCGTTGCCCATGTTGTGCTTGACGTCATAGGAGACGAGGTCGCGGAGTGTGAATCCGTCGTGCGCGGTGACGAAGTTGATGCCCGCGAGCGGTCCACGTTCCCGCGAGAAGGTGTTGGAGGATCCCGCGAGCCGCGTCGCGAATCCGCCGATTCCGACCGGCGCCGTACCCGCCCGTCGGGCGTAGTCGACGTCGCTCAACCAGAAATTGCGGACACGGTCGCGGTAGCGGTCGTTCCACTCCGACCATCCCTGCCCGAAATTCCCCGTCTGCCAGCCACCCAAGCCGACATCCCATGGTTCGGCGATGAGCTTCACGTCGGCGAGCACAGGATCCGCGGTGATGGCCGTCAGGAGCGGGTGCTCAGGGGAGAACGCATGATCGGCGCCGCGGCCGAGCGTGGCGGCCAGGTCGAAGCGGAAGCCGTCGACCTGCACCTCCTCCGCCCAGTAGCGCAGCGAGTCGACGATCAACCGGGCGGCGGCGTCCACCGACGTGTCGAGGGCGTTGCCGCAGCCGGTGACATCGATGTACGTGCCGTCAGCATGCTGCCGGTAGTAAGACCGGTTGTCGATGCCGCGGAAGCTCGTGCGCGGACCGCCGATCTCGCCCTCGGAGGTGTGGTTGTAGACCACGTCGAGGATCACTTCTATGCCGGCGGCGTGAAGGCTGCGCACCATCTCCTTGAATTCCCGGAGCACGGCCGCCGGCCCTTCCGCACGATGCGAGGCCGTGGCGTAGTCGGCATGCGGCGAGAAGAAGTTCAGCGTGTTGTAGCCCCAGTAGTTGACGAGGCCATGCTGCAGCAGTCGAGGCTCACTCTCGAACGCGTGCACCGGGAGCAGCTCGACGGCGGTGACCCCGAGAGTACGCAGATGATCGATCATGACGGGGTGTGCGAGCCCCGCGTACGTGCCGTGCAGGGCGGGCGGGACGCCGGGATGCCGTTTGGTGAGTCCCTTCACGTGCGCCTCGTAGATCACCGTCCTGTCGAGCGGCGTGTTCGGCTTGGGAACCCCCTGCCAGTCGAACCTCGTATCGACCACGACGGATCTCCAGTCGGTGTATCCGCCGGAGACGAGACCTCGCGCGTAGGGGTCGAGCAGGAGCGACTGCGGATTGAACGTGTCGCCAGGGCGGTGCGGGCCGTCGACACGCAGCGCATAGCGCGTGCCCGGCGCGAGGGCGGGGGAGTGCGCCTCCCATACACCGGAGCCGACCGAACGGAGCGCGATCGTCTCGGTGATCCAATCGAGATCCAGCTCGTCGAACAGCACGAGCTCCATGCTGGAGGCGTGCGCAGACCACACGCGGAGCGTGCCTCCCTCGGGCGTGGATGTCACTCCGAGCCGATCGAACGCCGGACCCCCGGGCAGGGGTGGTGCGAGGGAGGACACATGAGACATGCGATCTACAGTAGTAAGGGCGTATTGCTCTCAGACGTCGGCAGGAGGAGCGTGATGCCGGTCTATCTCGATCACGCTGCGACGACGCCCCTGCGCCCCGAGGCGCGCGAGGCCTGGCTTCGAGCCACCGAGATCGTCGGCAACGCGTCCTCGGTGCACGGCGCCGGCCAGGAGGCGCGGCGCCTGCTCGAGGAGTCGCGAGAGGCGGTGGCCGAGAGTCTCGGCTGCGATCCCATCGAGGTCGTCTTCACCTCTGGCGGAACCGAATCGATAAACCTCGCTCTGAAGGGCCTGTGGTGGGCACGCGGGGAGGCGGGCTCCATCGTGCTCCCGGGTGGAGAGCACCACGCGACCATGGATGCCGTGACGTGGCTGGAGGGTGCCGGGGCCGAGGTGCGGCATGTCGGTCTGACCCCGACAGGCGCCGTTCCCGTCGAAGCTTTCGCCGACGCACTCCCCGGTGCGGCGCTGGCGACGGCGCTGGTGGCGAACAACGAGGTCGGCACCGTCTCCGACGCGGCAAGCCTCGCAGAGGTGGCACGCGCTGCCGGCGTGCCGCTGCACCTCGACGCGGTCGGTGCGGTCGGCAGTGTGCCCGTGGACTTCGCCCAGTGGCGCGGACAGGGCCGGTCACAAGGCGGACTCGTCGCCCTCAGCATGTCGGGCCACAAGGTGGGGGCGCCCGTGGCCACCGGAGCGCTCATCGTGTCGCGCTATGCGCAGCTGGCCCCGCTCCTCCACGGTGGCGGACAGCAGCGGGGCTTGCGCTCGGGCACGCAGGACGTCGCAGGCGCAGCCGCGCTCGCGGCGGCACTGCGCAGCGCTGTGGCTCATCGTGAGAGTGAGGCGCACCGCCTGAGTGCGCTCCGCAGGCGCCTCGCCGACGGCATCCGCCACGCCGTCCCCGACGCAGTCTTCCTCGGCGATCCGGAGTCACGGCTGCCAGGAAACCTCCACGTCCTCTTTCCGGGGACCGCCGGGGAGACGCTGCTGTTCCTGCTCGATCAGGAGGGAATCTCCGTCTCCACGGGGTCGGCGTGCCAGGCCGGCGTCACCGAGCCCTCCCACGTCGTGCTGGCACTCGGCCTCGATGAGCGCGCGGCGCGATCTGTGCTCCGCCTGACCCTCGGTCGCACCTCGTCCGAGGCGGACGTCGACCAGCTCGTCCGCGTCCTTCCGGCCGTCCACCGCCGCGCCGTGGCTGCCGCAGCTCGCTGAGCGACTCCCACGGCCCCTGCCCAGCGCCGTATTCGTAGACTGGACGGATGAAGATCCTTGCGGCGATGAGCGGCGGCGTCGATTCGGCGGTGGCCGCGGCGCGAGCCGTGGAGGCCGGACACGACGTCGTCGGCGTGCACCTGGCGCTCTCCCGCGCCGGTGGCACGCTCCGCACGGGGTCGCGTGGCTGCTGCACGATCGAAGACGCGATGGACGCGCGACGCGCGGCCGACCGCATCGGCATCCCCTTCTATGTCTGGGATTTCTCCGAGCGCTTCCGCGACGATGTCATCGAGGATTTCGTCTCCGAGTACCGGGCGGGCCGCACCCCCAATCCCTGCATGCGATGCAACGAGAAGATCAAGTTCGCGGCGCTGCTCGAACGTGCCGTAGAGCTCGGCTTCGATGCGGTGTGCACCGGCCATTACGCCCTTCTGGTCGATGGTCCCCAGGGGCGCGAGCTGCACCGTGCGTCAGACGCCGCGAAGGACCAGTCCTACGTGCTGGGAGTGCTCACCGCAGACCAGCTCGCCCATACATACTTCCCGCTCGGCGAGACACCCTCGAAGGCACAGGTCCGTGCCGAGGCGGCCGCGCGGGGGCTGACCGTCGCTCAGAAGCCCGACAGCCACGACATCTGCTTCATCCCCGACGGCGACACGCGCGGCTGGCTCGCCGAGAAGGTGGGTACCGCCGCCGGTGACATCGTCGATCGGACGGGCGCCGTCGTCGGTTCTCATGAGGGCGCCCACGCCTTCACCGTGGGCCAGCGGCGAGGGCTCTCTCTCGGGGTGCCGGCACCCGATGGCAAGCCTCGATTCGTCCTGGAGGTGCGGCCCGTGAGCAACACCGTCGTGGTCGGCCCCAAAGAGGCACTGGCGACGGCTGAGATCGCGGGCGAGCGGCACTCGTGGGCGGGGCGCGCGCCGGAACGATCCGACTTCGAATGCCAGGTGCAGATCCGTGCGCACGCGGAGCCCAAGCCCGCCCGAGCCTGGGTGACCGACGGTGTCGTCACCGTACGCCCCGAGGAGCCGTTCGACGGCGTCGCCCCGGGGCAGACCGCCGTCCTGTACGACGGCACGCGCGTCATCGGGCAGTTCACGATCTCGCGCACCGAGTCGGCGGTCCCTGTCGCTTCGTGAGGCCCGCGTCGTGTCGGTGGTCGCTCATAGACTGACGGGGTGACGGATGCCGAACAGAACGACGCGGGTGGCGCTGCCGCTCATGACCTCGATGCGGCCCGCGCCGAGGCGGAGCGGCTGACGGCACTCATTCTCGATGCGCGCGAGGCCTACTACGGCCGTGATGCCGAACTGGTCGATGACGCCACCTACGACGCGTGGATGAGGAGCCTCGAAGAGCTCGAGCGGCTGTTCCCGGAGCTACAAGGACAAGACTCGCCCACGCTCAGTGTCGGCGCGGCCGAGAACTCGATGTTCGCTCCGGTGGAGCACGCCGAGCGGATGCTGAGCCTCGACAACGTGTTCAGCCCCGACGAGCTGCGCGAGTGGTGCACGAAGACGCGAGCAGCCTCCGGGCGTGACGTCCGCTGGCTGACGGAGCTCAAGATCGACGGTCTGGCCATCAGCCTGCGGTACGAAGACGGGGTGCTCGCCTCGGCCGCTACCCGTGGTGACGGGCGCGTCGGCGAAGACGTCACCGTGAACGCTTTGCGCGTCGCAGGAATCCCGCAGCGACTTTCCGGCTCGGGCCACCCGCCGCTCGTCGAAGTGCGTGGCGAGGTGTTCATCCCGGTGGCGGCGTTCCAACGGCTCAATGAGCTCCAGGCGGAGATGCGCGCCCGTGTGATCGACGAGAGTGTCGCGCGCGGAGTCGATGCGGAGAAGGCCGAGCGCGCCGCTGCGCGACGTTTCCCTGCCTTCGCGAACCCTCGCAATGCCGCCAGCGGCGGCCTCAGGCAACAGCTCGAGAAGAAGTCCGGACTCGAGCGCGAAGCCGGGCAGGCCCGTATTGATTCATTGCGTCTCTTCGTGCACGGCATCGGAGCATGGCAGAACCCTCCCGTCGATTCGCAGAGCGAGATCTACGGGTTGCTTGCCGAGTGGGGTCTGCCGACGAGTCCGTACTTCCGCACGTTCGACGATGTCGACGGTGTGCTCGATTTCGTGGCGCACCACGGTCAGCATCGACACGACGTCGAGCACGAGATCGACGGCGTCGTCGTGAAGGTCGACGAGCTCGATCTCCACGACGAGCTGGGTGCGACCAGTCGCGCGCCGCGATGGGCCATCGCCTACAAGTACCCTCCGGAGCAGGTCAACACGAAGCTGCTCGACATCGTCGTGTCCGTGGGCCGCACCGGGAGGGCCACGCCGTTCGCCGTGATGGCGCCCGCGCGTGTGGCAGGCAGCGTCGTACGTCAGGCGACTCTTCACAATCAAGATGTCGTCAAGGTCAAGGGCGTCCTGATCGGAGACACGGTCGTCCTTCGTAAAGCCGGTGATGTCATCCCTGAGGTGCTGGGACCGGTCGCCGAACTTCGTGACGGCACCGAGCGTGCGTTCGTCATGCCGACGGAGTGCCCGGAGTGCGGCTCCCCGCTCGCCCCGGCCAAAGAGGGCGACGTCGACCTCCGGTGCCCGAACACGCGTGCGTGTCCCGCGCAGGTGCGCGGTCGGGTCGAGCACATCGGATCGCGCGGGGCGCTTGACATCGAGGTGCTGGGCGAAGTGACAGCCGCAGCCCTCACCCAGCCCCAGTTCCCGCCGACGCCGCCTCTCGAGACTGAAGCCGGTCTTTTCGACCTGACTCTCGAACAGCTCGTTCCCATCGAGGTCGTCGTGAGAGACGCCGAGACCGGCCTCCCACGCGAGGAAGCAGACGGCAGCATCAAGACCCGCACACCTTTCCAGCGCAACCCCACCGCGGCCGAGAAGAAGGAGGGCAAGACCGGACCTCAGCCTTCTTCTGCAGCGCTCAAGCTCCTCGCGGAACTCGAGAAGGCGAAGACCAAGGACCTCTGGCGTTTCCTCGTTTCTCTCAACATTCGCCACGTGGGGCCGGTCGCCGCGCGCGCCCTGGCGCAGTGGTTCGGATCCGTCGACGCCATCCGGTCCGCGACACGCGAAGAACTTGCCGCCGTCGAAGGCGTGGGCGGCATCATCGCCGATTCGCTCATCGAGTGGTTCGAGATCGACTGGCACCGCGAGATTGTGGAACGCTGGTCGGCGGCCGGCGCGCGGCTCGAGATCCCCGGACACGCGGGGCCCGGCGCGGCAGCGGCAGCAGGCGGGGTGCTCGACGGCATCACCGTCGTCGCCACGGGCTCCCTCGAGGGCTACACCCGGGAGGGAGCGCAGGAGGCGATCATGGCGGCCGGGGGCAAGGCGGCATCGAGCGTCTCCAAGAAGACCGACTTCGTTGCCGCGGGTCCGGGCGCGGGTTCCAAACTCGCCAAAGCAGAGGCGCTCGGCTTGCGCATCATCGACGCAGCGCAGTTCAAGATCTTGGTGGAGCAGGGGCCGGCAGCGCTTGACGCTGCTCCCACAGCGTCATCCGACGTCGGATGACGGGTGTGTCGCAGCCAGCAGTGCCTCTCTGACCTGTCTGCGCAGGATCTTGCCGATGAGTGAACGCGGAAGATCGTCCACGACGAAGATGCGGCGCGGCACCTTGTAGGGCGTGAGAACGCCACGCGCGTGATCCCGGATGGCGTCGACATCCGGGTCGACCACCCCTGGGGCGAGGACCACGGCGGCGACGACCTCTTCTCCGGAGTGTTCGCTCGGCAGGCCGACGACGGCGACGTCTTCCACGTCGGGGTGCTGGCGCAGCGCGTTCTCGACCTCCGTGGGCGCGACATTGAAGCCGCCGGTGATGATGAGCTCCTTGATCCGGTCAACGATGCGCACGAACCCCGCCTCATCGATGGTCACGATGTCTCCCGTGCGGAACCACCCGTCGACGAACACGCTTTCGGTCTCCTCGGGCTTGCCGTAGTAGCCGGCGAACACCTGCGGTCCACGCACCACGAGCTCGCCCGGTGCACCGGCCTCGACGTCGACCGACGGATCGTCGGGATCCACCACGCGGCATTCCGTGCCGGGGAGCGGCAGCCCCACGGTCCCCGGCACGCGGTTGTCGGCGACAGGGTTCGCCATGAGGACGGGGGAGCATTCCGAGAGCCCATAACCCTCGACCAGATACCCGCCGGTCGCCTCCTCGAACGGGACGACGAGCTCATGCGGCAGCGCCATGGCGCCCGAGATCGCCACCTCCGTCCCCCGGAGCGAGACACCGGCCTCGCGCGCGGCGCGCAGGAGCCGATCGGCGATGGGAGGAACGAGGGGGAGGAAGGTCGCCGGGTTCTTCTTCGTGACCGCCAGCACCATCTCCGGCTCGAAGCGGGGGAAGAGCACAAGGCGTGCGCCCATCGACATGGCGAAGGTCAGGCAGAGCGTGAGGCCGTACGCGTGGAACATCGGGAGCACGGCGTAGACGACGCATCCCTCTCCGCGGCGGATCGACGGAACCCATGCCTGCGCCTGCCGCGCATTGGACAGCAGATTCCGGTGGGTGAGCACGGCGCCCTTGGGCGTGCCGGTCGTGCCGCTCGTGTACTGGAGGATCGCCACGTCGTCGGTGGCCGGGAACGGATGAGTCGACGCAAGGGGCGCACTGTGGAGCAGGCGTTCCCACGGGAGGGCTCCTGACACGCGCGACGTCAGAGCGGCGCGCGACTCCCGCGCCTTCTTGAGCGGCAGCCGCAGCGCCAACCGCAGTGAACGCGGCATGGCCGTCGTGATGTCGACGGAGATGAGATGGGGCACGGCGAGGTCGGCGGGGAACTGCTGCACAGTCTCGACGACCTTGCTCCAGACGATGGCCGTCTTCGCTCCGTGGTCTTCGAACTGCTTGCGCAGCTCGCGCGGCGTATAGAGCGGGTTGTGCTCCACGACGATCGCGCCGAGGCGAAGCACTGCATAGAAGGCGACGATGTGCTGGGGACAGTTCGGCAGCACGATGGCCACGCGATCGCCGACGCCCACGCCGAGGGCTTTCAGGCCCGCGGCCGCACGGGCGATGGCATCCTGCAATGCGCGATAAGAGGTCTCTCGGCCGAAGAACTGCAGTGCGGGGGCTTCGGGGAAGTCTCTCGCCGAGGCGGCGACGATGTCGAGGAGCGAACCCGACACGGGTTCGAGGTCGGCGGGAACGCCCGGTGCATAGCTGGCGATCCATGGGCGAGGCGGGTCGAACGTCGTCACGCGCTCAGCCTAGCGACCGCGTCCCCGGACCGGACGGGAGTGTCCACAGCGGCCAACTAGAATGACGTGGTGTCTGAAATCAGCCCCGATCTCGTGCGCCATCTCGGCGTCCTGGCCCGCATCCAGCTGAACGACGAGGAGGTGAGCCGGCTCACCGAGCAGCTCGGCGTGATCGTCGACAACATCGCCAAGGTGTCCGAGGTGGCCACCGCCGATGTCCCGGCGACCAGCCACCCCATCCCGATGCAGAACATCTTCCGCGTCGATGAGCCGGGCGACATGCTCACGGTCGAGCAGGTGCTTCAGAACGCGCCGGATGCGGCCGACAACCGGTTCCGCGTGACCGCGATCCTGGGGGAGGAGCAGTGAGCACGGACCTCACCAGACTGACCGCCGCAGAGCTTTCGGAGCGACTCCGAGCAGGGGAGGTGTCGAGCGTCGAAGCGACCCGTGCGCACCTCGACCGCATCGCCGCCGTCGACGGCGCGGTGCACGCCTTCCTCCACGTCAACGCCGCCGCACTCGATGCCGCCGCCGACATCGATCGCCGACGCGCGGCAGGGGAGGATCTCGGCGAGCTGGCCGGCGTGCCTCTGGCCATCAAGGATGTGCTCGTCACGACCGACATGCCCTCCACCAGCGGATCCAAGATCCTCGAGGGGTTCATGTCGCCCTACGACGCCACCGTCGTGGCACGCAGCCGCGCGGCGGGCCTGGTGCCGCTCGGCAAGACCAACATGGACGAGTTCGCAATGGGGTCGTCGACCGAGCACTCGGCGTACGGACCTACGCGGAATCCGTGGGACCTCGACCGGATCCCCGGGGGCTCGGGCGGAGGCTCCGCGGCGGCAGTCGCGGCTTTCGAGGCGCCGCTGGCCCTCGGCTCCGCCACGGGCGGGTCGATCCGCCAGCCGGCGCATGTCACCGGCACCGTCGGGATGAAGCCCACTTACGGCGGCGTCAGCCGCTTCGGCGCTATCGCGCTCGCTTCGAGCCTCGATCAGGTCGGCCCCGTGTCGCGCACCGTGCTCGACTCGGCGCTCCTGCACGACGTCATCGCGGGCCACGACCCGCACGACTCGACCTCGCTCGCCGAGCAGTGGCCCTCGTTCGCTTCCGCGGCGCGTGAAGGCGCGGCAGGCGGCGCCCTTAGCGGACTCCGCGTCGGAGTGATCACTCAGCTCGACGACGCCGGCTTCCAGCCCGGGGTCTCGGCGTCGTTCCGGGCCGCCCTGGCTCTGATGGAATCGCAGGGTGCCGAGATCGTGGAGATCAGCGCCCCTCACTTCGAGTACGGCGTGGCCGCGTACTACCTGATCCTCCCTGCCGAAGCGTCCAGCAACCTCGCGAAGTTCGACTCGGTCCGCTTCGGACTTCGCGTCGATGTGCCGGGCGGGACCGTCGAGGATGTCATGGCCGCCACGCGGGAGGCCGGCTTCGGCGACGAGGTGAAGCGCCGCATCATCCTCGGCACCTACGCCCTGTCGGCGGGCTATTACGACGCCTACTACGGCAGCGCGCAGAAGGTCCGCACACTCATCCAGCGCGACTTCGATGAGGCCTTCGCCGCGGTCGACGTCATCGCCACACCGTCGGCGCCCACCACGGCGTTCCGTCTGGGCGAGAAGATCGACGACCCGCTCCAGATGTACCTGAACGACGTGACGACCATCCCCGCGAACCTGGCCGGGGTGCCGGGAATCTCGATTCCCTCGGGACTCTCCTCCGACGATGGTCTGCCCGTCGGCATCCAGTTCCTGGCTCCGGCTCGACAGGACGCGCGTCTCTACCGTGTAGGGGCGGGAGTGGAATCGCTCCTCGTCGACTCGTGGGGCGGACCGCTCCTCGACCGGGCACCCGAACTCACCCCGCATGCGGGCCGCGGCCCGGAAGGAGACGCGCGCTGATGGCGAAAGATGCGCTGATGGACTTCGACAAGGCGATCGAGCTCTTCGAGCCGGTGCTCGGATTCGAGGTTCACGTCGAACTCAACACCCGCACGAAGATGTTCTCGTCGGCAGGGAATCCCGCCCACTCCGAGAATCACGACGCGGCCCCGAACACGCTCGTGGCCCCCGTCGACATGGGCCTTCCCGGTTCGCTCCCCGTCGTCAACGAGACCGCGGTCCGCTACTCGATCAGCCTGGGGCTCGCGCTCGGTTGTTCAATCGCGCCGTCGAGCCGTTTCGCGCGCAAGAACTACTTCTACCCTGACCTCGGCAAGAACTACCAGATCTCGCAGTACGACGAGCCGATCGCCTTCGAGGGCAGCGTCGAGATCGAGCTCGCGGACGGCACGCTCTTCGACATCCCCATCGAGCGAGCCCACATGGAGGAGGACGCCGGCAAGCTCACCCACATGGGCGGTTCGACGGGTCGCATCCAAGGCGCCGAGTACTCGCTGGTCGACTACAACCGCGCGGGTGTGCCGCTCGTGGAGATCGTCACCAAGCCGATCTTCGGTGCCGAGAAGCGTGCCCCGGAGGTCGCGAAGGCCTATGTCGCGGCCATCCGTGACATCGTTCTCTCGCTCGGCATCTCGGAGGCACGCATGGAGCGGGGAAACCTCCGCTGCGATGCCAACGTGTCGCTTCGCCCGCGCGTCGCCGACGGAGAGCCGACGCCGCCGCTCGGCACCCGCACCGAGACGAAGAACGTCAACTCCATGCGCTCGGTCGAGCGCGCGGTGCGGTACGAGATCCAGCGACAGGCTGCGATCCTCGCGGAGGGCGGCACCATCATCCAGGAGACACGGCATTGGCACGAGGACACCGGGCGCACGTCTCCCGGGCGCCCCAAGTCGGATGCCGACGACTACCGCTACTTCCCTGAGCCCGATCTGCTGCCGGTCGCGCCCTCTGACGAGCTCATCGAATCCCTGAGGTCGGCGTTGCCCGAGCCGCCGGCCGCCCGCCGCCGCCGCCTCAAGGCGGAGTGGGGCTTCACCGACCTCGAGTTCCAGGACGTCGCCAACGGCGGCCTCCTCGCCGAGGTCGAAGCCACGATCGCGGCCGGGGCGTCTCCCGCGGCAGCCCGCAAATGGTG
This sequence comes from Actinomycetes bacterium, assembly GCA_023431405.1. GTDB lineage: Bacteria > Actinomycetota > Actinomycetes > Actinomycetales > Microbacteriaceae > Microbacterium. Next base: position 15,600 of record JAEYVZ010000053.1, on the reverse strand, counting down.
GACGGGCGAGATCACTCGCGTCGCGAACGCGGAGGGCGTCGAGCCTTCGTCTCTCGTCGAGCCGGCCGCTGTCGCCGCTCTGCAGGGGCTCGTCGACGAGGGCACGCTGACCGACAAGCTCGCCCGGCAAGTGCTGGAGGGCGTCATCGCCGGGGAGGGCACGCCGCAGCAAGTCGTCGACGCACGCGGCCTCGCCGTGGTCTCGGACGACGGCGCGCTGATCGCCGCCATCGATGAAGCGCTTGCGGCGCAGCCTGACGTGCTTGCGAAGATCCGGGACGGCAAGGTCCAGGCGGCGGGCGCCGTCATCGGCGCCGTGATGAAGGCCATGCGCGGTCAAGCTGACGCGGCGCGCGTGCGCGAACTCGTCTTGGAGCGTGCGGCGCAGTGACCTCGGGTGGGCCGCTCGCCTGAGCGGTCCCCGTCGACGGGGAGGCACGGCGCCAAGCCTGCGGGCAAGGGCGCCGCGTCTTCCGATGCCGTCGCCGGCGGGCGGGGCAGGATGCCGGTGTCGGCGCGCTCGATCAGAATGGAAGCATGGGACGCGGCGACGGCAGAGGGCGCATCGTGTCGCCGGCCGACGCCGACGACAGCGGAACACGCATCCTGCATGTCGACATGGATGCGTTCTACGCGTCTGTCGAGGTGCTCGATGACCCCTCGCTGAAGGGCAAGCCGCTCATCGTGGGCGGAATGGAGGGGCGAGGAGTCGTGTCCAGCGCGTCCTACGAGGCGCGCCGGTTCGGTGTCCGTGCGGCCATGTCGGTCGGGCAGGCTCTTCGGCTCTGCCCCCACGCGGTCGTCGTCGTCCCTCATTTCCCCCGCTACGCGGAGCTCTCCCGTCAGGTGATGGAGATCTTCCACGAGATCACCCCGCTCGTCGAGCCGCTCTCGATCGACGAAGCCTTCCTCGACGTCAGCGGGGCGCGCAGGCTCTGGGGCAGTCCCGGCACGATCGCTCGTGACCTTCGCACACGTGTGCACGATAAGACCGGGCTGACCTGCAGCGTCGGCGTCGCGGCCACCAAGCACGTCGCGAAGATCGCATCGACGCTGTCGAAGCCCGATGGTCTCCTGATCGTCGCCGAGGCCGACACTGCTCGATTCCTCGCCGAGCGCCCGGTGCGGGCGTTGTGGGGTGTGGGGCCCAAGGCGGCGGAGGCGCTCGAAAGACGTGGCATCCGCACCGTGTCCGACATCCTCGCCACCCCTCAGCCGGTGCTGGAGCGTGCGTTGGGGCGGGCGATGGGGGAGCGGGTGTGGCACCTCGCGCGCGGCATCGACCCGCGCGAGGTGCAGACCGAGCACGTCGAGAAGAGCATCGGCCACGAGGAGACGTTCCTCGAAGACGTCACCGACATCACGGTGCTCCGCACGGAACTCCGACGCCTCGCCGATCGGGTTGCCGCACGCTTGCGCCAGGCCGGCTGGGAGGCATCGACCATCGCGCTGAAACTCCGGTACGCCGACTTCACCACACTCTCACGCTCGCTGACACTGCCGGAGCCGACGCATGTCGGGCAGCGGATCGGCGATGTCGCGATCGAACTGCTCGACACTCTGCCGCTCGACCAGGCAGTTCGGCTCATCGGGGTGCGAGCGGAGAAGCTTCGCGCAGGCGCCTCCGGAATGATGCCCCTCTGGGACGATGACGCGGATTGGCGTGCCGTCGACGAAGCGCTCGATTCGGCGCGTGCGAAGTTCGGCCGAGCTGCGGTGACGCGGGCGAGCATCCTCGGCGCGCGGCGCGACGTCAATGCGCTTCCCACCAATCCGCGGCTCCCGCCGGAAGGAAGCTGACGGAGGTAAGTCGAGACACCCCGCGCGGATCCGGCCCGGGAGCAGTAGCGTGGACGTATGCCCAATCTCGCGATGGAACTCGGCAAGCAGACCGCATCACTCGGCGTGAGCAATGTCTACGGGGAACAGCAGGACGTGGACGGCATCCGACTCGTCCCGGTCGCACTCTCGTGGTCGGGCTTCGGTGCGGCCGAAGACGAGAGCGGCAGCTCCGGGGGAGGCGGCGGCGGGTTCAGCATTCCGCTGGGCGCCTACATCCGTCGCGGAGACGACCTGCGATTCGAGCCGAACATCGTCTCGGCTATGGCGGTCGGAATCCCGTTCTTGTGGGTCGCAGGCAAGGCGCTCGCTCGCATCATCCGTGCCCTCAAGCGCTGAGATCTCCGCGGTCCTGGACGCGGCAGCGGTAGGCATCGCTGAGCAAGCCGAGTCCCACACGACGCCCGTGGTCGTCATCGATGGGCGTTCTGGATCCGGCAAGTCGACACTGGCTTCTCTCGTCGCTCCCCGACTGGACGCGTACGTGCTGGCCCTTGATTCGGTGTACCCCGGCTGGGACGGGCTCCGCGCCGGAGTCGAGCGCGTTCTGCACGGGGTTCTCCTCGCGCGAGCCTCCGGCTACGACGGGCGCTGGCGCGCCTGGGACTGGAACGCGGGCACCCCCGCGGAGGAACACGTCGTGCCGTCGGGCCGTGCATTGATCATCGAAGGAGCGGGCTCCCTCACCCCGGAGACGAAGGCGCTCAGTGACGTGCAGGTGTGGGTGGAATCGCCGGAAGCGTCGCGTCGCTCACGCGCCTTGAGGCGTGACGGCGACACCTACCGGCCGCACTGGGATCGGTGGGCCGCACAGGAGGCGGCCCACATCGCCGCCGCCGCCCCGGAGAAGCTCGCGACGATCGTCGTGCGGGTGCCCTGACACCTCGCCCGCCGACTCAGTCGTCGAGGACCTGCAGGAGGCCCTCCAACCGATACCCGAGCCACTCGTACACGCCGTATCGAGGGTCGTCGGGGTCGTAGTCGTGCTCGTGCGTGACGCCCAGCCTGCCCGCCAGCACCAGGCGGAGTGCCGTCAGGGTGCGCAGCCACGCCGTCGCCCGGGAATCGTCGAGGCGCACAGTCAACACGGCGCCGGCGGACACATCGTCCAACTCGTCGATCGTGAGAACGCGCCCGTCCACGGAGAGATCGGCACGGACCGTCTCGGCGTCGGCGCGACGACGCTGGAGGAGGTCGTCCTGCGTCAGACGTCGGAAGTCGTCGGCGGCATCTTCGTCGTCGCGGTAGGCGTCGGGTACGAGCCGCGCGACCGCGGGGTCGGCGAGCACGGTGGAGCTTGTGGGCTCGCCGAGCAGTTCGAGGAATTGCTCCACGAGCCCGTTGAGATGGGCCGCCTCCAGCTGGGATATCTCCATCACGACGATCCGCGAGTTCATGTCTCTCCCTGCCTCACCGTTGCCCACAGTCCGTAGTCGTGCATGGCCTGAACGTGCAGCTCCATCTGCTCGCGTGCGCCTTCGGCCACGACCGCGTGCCCGACGTGATGGACGGCGAGCATGAGCTGCTCCGCTCGCTCCCGGCTATACCCGAAGTAGGTGCGGAAGACGTGCGTGACGTACGACATCAGGTTCACCGGATCATTCCAGACGACGGTCTGCCATGGGGGCGCGATCGCGGGGTCGGTGTCGAGCAGGACATCCTCGCGGGGGAGAGTGGCCGTCATGCCCAGCCCAGTTCATGCAGTCGTTCGTCGTCGATTCCGTAGAAATGAGCGATCTCGTGGACGAGCGTCGTGTGCACCTCGTCGCGCAGCGCGTCCAGATCGTCGCACGCCTCCAGGTGCGGGCGGCGATAAATGATGATCCGGTCGGGCAGCTCGCCGAGCCCGTACCGATCGCGCTCCGTCAGCGCGAGGCCGTCGTAGAGGCCGAAAAGGTCGAGTGAGCCGTCTTCCGGCAGGTCCTCGACGACGAAGATGACGTTGTCCAGCCCTGCAGTCATCTCCGCGGGGAGGGCTTCGAGTTCGTCGGCGACGAGATTCTCGAACGCGTCGGCATCCATCTCCATCATCGTCGCGTCACCACGTCTCACACCCTACCGTCGGCGCTCGCGACGACGCCCGTATCGAACGGACGGGACCTACGGCGCTTTCCAGCGCATCTACATGGGGTGAGTAACGGGACTTGAACCCGCGACCCCCTGGACCACAACCAGGTGCTCTACCAACTGAGCTATACCCACCATGTGCCTGCATGCAGGCAACCAGACGATTCTATTACAGCTCGGAGGCAAACAATGACACCGTCGCGGCAGAAGCTTCGCGAGCCGCATCGCTGGTGGGTCCGGGCTCCGGAACGAAGACGGCCTGGCGGTAGTAGGCGAGCTCGCGGATGGACTCGCGGATGTCGGCGAGCGCGCGGTGGCCGCCGTCTTTGGCGGGGGCGTGGAAGTATGCCCGCGGGTACCACCGGCGGGACAGCTCCTTGATGCTCGACACATCGACATTCCGATAGTGCAGCCATCGGTCGACCCGCGGCATGTAGCGGGCGAGGAACATCCGGTCGGTGCCGATGGTGTTACCGGCCAGGGGCGCCTTGCCTTCAGGGACGAAGCGCTGGATGTACTCGAGCGACTGGAACTCTGCCTCGGCGACGCTCACCCCGTGAGGGATCTCATCGAGCAGACCGGAGGTGCGGTGCATCTCGGTGACGAAATCACTCATGTTGTCGAGCGCCGACTGGTCGGGGCGGATCACCACCTGAAATCCGGGATCGAGGATGTTCAGCTCGTAATCGGTCACGATGATCGCGATCTCGACGAGCTGATCGACGGAGAGGTCGAGCCCCGTCATCTCGCAATCGATCCAGACGAGTCGATCGTTCTCCGCTGCTGCCACCATGGGGCAATCCTAACGAGCGGCGACGACGCCCCGGGTCTGCGCCCGGGCTTCCGTCGCACGATGGCCCCTCCAGGAGGATTCGAACCCCCGACCTGGCGGGTAGAAACCGCTCGCTCTATCCACTGAGCTATGGAGGGAAGGTGGTGCCACCTCTACCGTACCGCGCGTGGCATCCCGGCCGCGGTCTCTGGCACAGGACGGACCGTAGCGCCGTGCTGATGGCCGGCGTACGGTCGTGAGCACCGGAAGGAGCGTGACATGACATCCACTGCAGCCTCCACTCTCTGGCTTGCCTACGACGCTGAGGGGCGGGTGACGGGGACGATTCGAAAAGCCGACGGCGTGTACACCGTGACCATGGCAGGCGCGGGGGAGTCGCTCGGGTCGTATCCCTCGATGGACATCGCCAAGAGTGCCCTCCACGCACACATGACGCCCGGCTCCGATTGGCCGCAGTTCCGGGAGCACTGACCGAGGCGGCGTCTCGGAAGGCCTCAGGGCGCGGGCTGCGGGAGCGTTCCGGGCGCGCGGCGGGCGCGACGCGCTCTGCGGTCGAAGACGGGGAGAGCGACGTGCACCGCCGGGCCGATGAGGACCGCGAAGAGGATCGTGCCGAGTCCGACGGTCCCGCCCAGCGCCCATCCCGCTGCGAGCACGGAGAGCTCGACGATCAGGCGTGCCATCCAGATGGGCCAGCCGAGGCGACTGTTGAGGCCTGTCATCAAACCGTCGCGGGGGCCGGGACCGAATCGTGCGCCGATGTACAGTCCGGATGCCACGGCGACGACGGCGATGCCCGCGAGGAAGAGGAGCAGCTGGAGTCCGAATCCGCTGATGTCGGGAAGGAACTCCAGTGTGAGCTGCATGCTCGTGCCGACGAGCAGGATGTTGGCGAGCGTCCCGGCGCCCGGCCGCTGCCGCAGGGGTATCCACAGCAGAAGCACGAAGAACCCCACGATGTTGGTCACCCAGCCGATACCGATGCCTGTCTGCACCGACAATCCCTGTGCGAAGACCGTCCACGGATCGAGGCCGATACCTGCGTGAACCATCAGCGCACAGCCGGCGCCGTAGAGCAGGAGGCCGGCGATCAGCTGCACGATGCGCATCGTCATGAAGAAATCAAAGCGCACTATTGGACCTCGCGATGCAGTCCAATCCGGATAAAGTGGACGGATGGATTCCCGGGTCACCGCGCGTTCGCTCGCGCATGCATTGGGCGGATGGCGGACGCGGGAGCCGGCGTATGAGGCCCTGGCAGATGGCATACGGCTTCTCTGCCTCGATAATCGGCTCGCTCCGCGCACCGCGCTGCCCGCCGAACGACAGCTCGCCTCGGCGCTGGGGGTGAGCCGAACCACAGTCGCCGCCGCCTACCGCAGTCTTCGTGATTCGGCTCACATCGAGAGCTCGCGAGGCTCCGGCAGCGTGACCCTGCCCCTTGGTCGTCGTGACACCGGGCGCAGCCCGGTCGCTGTCGACGACATCGACCTCGTACAGGCGAGCCCGGCGGCCTGGCCGGGGCTTGCCGGGGTCATGGTGGACGCTGCACAGGATGCCGCCGCGCTCGTTGCCCGATCCGGTTACGACGTCATCGGTGCGCGCCACCTTCGAGAGGCCATCGCTGAACGGTACGCGAAACGCGGACTTCCGACGACGGCAGACGAGATCATGGTGACGACAGGCGCCCAGAGCGCGATCAACCTGCTCGCGGCGACCCTTCTGCGACGCGGAGAGCGTGCCGTCATCGAGACGCCGACGTATCCGCACGCCGCCGAGGCGCTCCGCCGGGCGGGCGCGCGACTGGTGAGCGTGCCGGTCACGGTCGATGACGGATGGGACCTCGACCGTGCAGTGCAGTCGTTCGAGCGGACGCGTCCTTCCCTCGCTTATCTGATGCCGGACTTCCAGAATCCGACCGGTCGCAGCATGTCGCCGACGGAGCAGGCTGTCATGTGGCAGGCCGCCGACCGGGCGGGAACGACGGTCGTCGTCGATGAGACGACAGGCGAACTCGCAATCGACGGAGCACCCGCCGCTCACGTCGCTTTCGCTGATGCGCCTGTCGTGCGGGTGGGCTCTCTGGGAAAGACGGTGTGGGGTGGCCTGCGCATCGGATGGATCAGGGCCGACCGGGAGACGGTGGCGCGCGTGGTGGCCGCCCGGTCGTCGCACGATCTCGGCACCCCGGACTTCGAGCAGGCCGTGGCGACGCGGCTGCTGGGGTCGATGCCTCAGATCCTCGCGCAGCGGGCCCAGCTGCTGCGCGAGGGACGAGACGCGCTCGAGGCAGCGCTCCGATTCCAGATGCCGGAGTGGCGCGTGCCGAAGGCGGCGGGCGGCGTGTGCCTGTGGGTGGAACTGGATGCGCCGCTCAGCTCGGGGCTGGTGCTCGCCGCTCGACAGCGTGGCCTCCACCTCTCCGCAGGACCACGGTTCTCGCCCGACGGCGGTCACGAGCGGCACCTGCGAATTCCGTTCACGGCGCCTGCCGATGAGCTCCGGCGCACGGTGGGAATTCTCGCTGATGTCTGGCCCGACGTGCGCACAGCTGCACCTCAGGTCATCGCGGAGCCCGTCGGCGCGCTGGTGTGAGGAGCCGGCCTGGCGCGGCGATGAGGCGCGGTCGGCAGGACCCGCCCGGTGATGTCGGGCATGCATCACCGCGAGAGCCTCAGGCAATCGAGAGCCTCTTGAGCCGACCAGAACTCACCGATGGATCGGAAGGCGCGTGAGTCGGCGTGGTAGCGACGAGCGACGTAGCGTCTGCCGCTCTCGCTCCACCTCGTCGCGAGATGCCCGACGACCCGGCCGGAAGGGTCGGCGACCCGCCATAGCTGGTCGGCGACCGGAATCAGTGTGAGTCGCGTCGTCGTCGGTTGTCCCTTCCGCTTCTCGGCGACCAGTTCTTCTTGCCCCATTCTGAGCCTCCCGATATCGAACATAGGTTCGATCTCCGACATCGCCCCCGCGTGCGGCCTCCTCCACAGCACGCACGGCGAGGCGTCTTCACCCGGTGGGTGGCGGATGATCGCGTCGCGCGCCCGTCGGTCGGCATGCTCGAGGTCACAAACAGCTCACAACCGTGGAGGACAGAAGAATGAGCGACCAGATCACCGTCGTCGGGACGATCGTGAACGACCCGGAGCGCCGTCGAACGACAAGCGGCGTGACGGTGGCGAACTTCCGGCTGGCCACGAATGTCCGGCGCAGAGACGAGGCCTCCAACACCTGGGTTGACGGCCAGCCGTTAGCGTCAAATACCCTGTGTGTCGGTTCCCAACGGCGACGGGCCCGATCGCTAGGTTCATCCTCACAGGGGGGCACTTGTGGCCACAAGCGCTCCATACGAAGGCTTGGGGTACTGGGATGGAAGCGTATTGGTCCGCTGTTGCTCAGATAACGCCAGTCCTGGCGCTCGCGCTTGTGCTGGAAGTGCGGAGCGCAGCCGAATGGGCTGCGCGTAAGCGGAACTTCGCCGCTTCCCGTGAGTGGCGAAAGGTCTTCGCGATCATGGTCGCGATCGCTGCGTTCTGCGTAGTGGGCTGCTTCATCGTCGCGATCAATGCGCTCAGAGTTGGTCTGGAGGTCGAATGGGTAGGGATCTTGACTGGGACCGCACTTACGTACGCCTTGGGGGCTGTTTCCGTTTTCCCAATCGCCGAGTTGCTCCGCCCGTTCACCGCAGATATTCGGCTCAGTTCGGCCAGTAGGTGGCCATGGTCAAGGCAGCGACGCCGAGAAGCCCTCATTCGACAGATGCTGAGCGAGATCGACAGCGCGGAACGCGAAATGCGTTCGGCGCGCCTGGATGCCTGGATAGGTGGGGCTGACCTTTTGGTCAACATGCACATGCGTCTACGCACGGAGGGCTTCGACCGGCAATTCGAGGCGTATCGGGATTCGGTCTTGTCCGTGCTCAAGGCCCTGAGTGGAGAGCGTCGAGCTACGACTGAACGGTTGGATAGCCTCAGGTCCAGAGCAACTGCCGGCGACCTGCGTGGCGAGCTACCAAGTGACCATATCGAAGCCATTCGTCGAGACTTGCACGCGAATCTGAGATAGGCGCTCGCGCCAGTGTCGGGCGCTAGGACGCCTCCAGCGCCGCCAGGCGCGCCTCGTGATCCTGCACCACCGACAGCAGCGCAAGGCCGATGAGGTCGTAGCGGACGCCTTCCGGTGTTCCGGTGGTGCCGTAGTCAACGAGCCAGTGCAGGCCGAGTTCATCGAGCTGCTCGGCGATGAGGCCGTGCTGGATCGCGCCGTCAGGGTCGATCGCGACCTTGTACTGGAACTGGACGAGCTGCATCGCAAGGATGGCCTGTCGGTCAGGTGTCCAGTTCGTGATGTTCTTCTTCACCGTGCGCGAGGACGGCACCCAACCGAGTGTGCCGTTGCTGTTGACGTACACGTTTCGGTAGCTGCCGCTGAGGGTCCGGGAGTACACCGCGCTATCGAGGAAGCCGTCGATCGCCTGCCCAGCGATATCGACGGCCGTGTCGACCTGCTCGTCGACGTAATCCTTCGGTGTCGCGTGGTTGCCGCTCGTGGGGCTCCCGACGCTGACCTGCCCGGAAGAGTTGCGGCGCATCAGCGACCCGGCCGACACCGACGCGGACCCAGCCGTGTCATCGACGTAGGACTTCGTAGCAGGGTGGTTGCCGCTCACGGGCGACGGAAACGACAGGTGGCCAGTCTCGCCGAATCGAGCGAGCTTGCCGGCGGCTGAGACTGCGGCAGCGCCGGACACGTCCGAGTTCGGGAAGCTGAGGGGCTTGCCTGTGATCTTCGCCCAGGTGGTGAACTGGACAATGTAGTCGCGGGTCCGGTTGTCTTCGGTGTCGAGCGTGTTTGCCTGCTCGGCGCCCGACACGAGATCCATTCCGGCCGCGGCTGCGGCGTCTCCGATAGCCATGCGTCCTCCTAGAGAGCGTCGATCGTGCCCGTGAGGGCGTTGATGGTCCCGGCAAGCGCGTTGATCGAGCCGGGGATGATGTCGGTGAGAGCGCGGGTCTTGACGTTCATGAGGCCGTTGGAGAGACCCCACTCGATGGCCTCGACTTGGCCGATCTGTTCGATTGCGCCCGGCAGGGAGACGTTCGCCTGTTGCGAGGGCGTGGCGTTCCAGCGTGCGAGCGCCGTGACCTCCTGCACACGCCCCTGACCGGAGCGACGCGAGAGGATTGCGGCGGCGACGCCCGCACCGGGGAACGGGCGCTCGAGTTCGAAGACGAGCAGCACGCCGGCTGTACCCGCGGTGTCGACCTTCGTCTTGCGCACGCCCTGCGCGTCGGTCCAGCCGTAGCGGACCACGACGCCTGTGCAGTACACCTCGGGGTTGTCTCGGCTGATGAGGTCAGCCCCTTCGGTGGCGACTGTGGGCGACAGGCTGACGACGCCGGGAACGTGGTACTCGTCGGGGTCGATGAGCCGCCAGCGTCGCTGCTCGTCGCAGAACAGTCGCAGTCCAGCGCCAGCGGTGAGCGGGACGAGGAAATCCCACGCGGTCACGCCCGCGGGCCACAGAAGCGAGTCGGGGTCTACCTCGCCGCCCACAGGAACGCGCACGGAAGGTGTCGTGCGGGCGTCCGGTGTCCAGTCGTACGTATAACTCGTGTCGTCCGTGCGGTCTCCATCGAACCACACGTCGTTGCGGGTGCCGCCGGCGAATACTGCGCCAGTGATGCGCACGGTGGTTCCGGACGGCATGCCATTGGTCACGCCCGCGTAGAGGATCGCGCGATCCGTGTTCGGCGGTGCGAGGTGGGTGACAGTGAACTTCTCCCACGAGTCGCTGAGCAGGGTCGACTTGTTGACGACCTTCTCGGAGAGCGTCGCGCCGGCTGCGTTCAGGAAACGGAGGATGAGCCGCCCGTTCTTCTGGATGCCGGTGCCCGCGTTGTGGAACAGCCACCCGCTGAAGGTGTACAGGTCGCCAGCGTTTACCTTCGGGCCGTTGGCGTCCCCGTATCGCAGGAGCGCGTTGCCGGTGCCGGTGGTGGTGATGCTCAGCCGGAGGGACGTTCCGACCGCGGCTCCGTCGACGGTGAGGCTGGTGCCGATGGTGCCGACTGTCCCCGCCACGCCGCCGCTGAGGCTCGAGCCCCAGCCCGTTGCATCGACGGTTCCTCGGGGGTTGGTGATGAGGTTGACCTGTTCCCACCGCGGCGTCACATTGGCGTCGCGGTGCGGAGTCGCTTCGAGTGCGGCCCCAGGGATGCAGGCGGCGAGCACCTGATTGACGACGCTGCGCAGGCTGGTCCGGTAGTCCCACAAGTCGACATCCGCCAGCGGCGCATACTCCTGGAGGATCGCCTCATCTGTTGCCAGCGTCAGACGGATGGTCTTCTGCTTGTGGTCGACCTCACGCGAGCGGAGCCCGAGGTCGAACGTCCGCGATGTGCCTCGCTCGTCGTCGCCCGCCGTGAGCTGGATGCGCTGCCCGTCTCGAGGGTCGATGTCCTCGGCCAGTGACAGGTCAGTGAGAGGCACGGTGAGTGATGCTGAGCCGTAGGGCACGCTCATCGCGTCGAGCCTGACCGAGCCTTCCGAGACGGGGAGGTCGGAGTCCTCAATCGCGACCGTGGCGAAGGGGCGAAGCAGTGGGGTCGTCACGCGCTGACCTCCTGGTACGGCACGGCAACCACCCAGGCGAATCGGGTCTCGTCATCGAGGGTGATCGTGAGATTCCCCTCGCCGACGACATAGGTCATGTTCACCGCTGCCCGGTCGTCATCGGCGAGGGTGAACGTCGTCTCCTGCTCGTGCAGGCTGAGCGCGTCGAATGCGGCCGATTCGCTGTCGAACAGCAGCTCCAGAGTTCCGGAGCGGAGGCGCGGTGCGGTGAACACGATGCCGATGCCACCGTCAAGGAGGTCATGGACGATGTTGCGGGAGGTGCGGGTCGCTTCATATCCGAGCACGAGCAGTGGGGACACTGTGGCGCTCGTTGCGGTGGCGGTGATCGTGGTGCTCATAGCGGCTGCCTCCGCGAGTTGTATGCGCCGCCCTGGCTCGCCTCGTAGATGATCGTGCCGCGCAGCGTCGGCGGCCTATACCCGCGCACCCGCCGGTCATCGACGCTGTACTTCACGTCCACCGACCCGTCGGGGAGTTTCTTGGTCTGGTCCGCTACGTCGTCGAGCTTCTCGCGCGCCGTCTTGGTCTTCGCGTCCACGACAATCTCGGTGCCGTCGGGCATCGCGTAGATCTGCTGACCGAGTTCGTTCATCTTGCCGGTGGCCTTACCGGTCGACACCACGAGGTCGTACATCGCGGCGTCGTTCAGGTGGGCCGCGTCGGTGGCGAGGTCGAAGCCCTCTGCCGTGCCCGTGATGACGCCCTGAAGTTCGCTCAGTCGCCCCATGGCGATGTTCGTGGAGAGCGAGTTCTCGTCGAAGGCCTTCTTGAGCGCGGGCAGACCGTCGCCGGTGGCCAGCGCCGTGACGATGCGCTTCTGGTCCCAGCCGGTCGCGACGGCGAGGTCTTGGACCTTCTTGAGGCCTTCGGTGCTCTGGGTCAGTTCCCGCAGGCGATCGGCTGTCGCGGCGAAGTCGCCGGACGCGGCGACCGTGAGCCCGTACTCGTAGGCGCTCTCACGGGCCTCCTCGGTAGCCTCCTGCACCTTCTCCCAGTTGGAGGTGATCAGGCCGATTGCCGCCGCAGCCGGCACTGCAGCCGCCGCGATGCCAGGGATCGTGCTCGTAGCGAGACCACCCAGAGTGCCCTGCGCGAGTTCACCGATCGACTCCATCGAGCCATCGAATGACGACGCGATCTCGGAGATGTTGGACAGTGCTTCGTCCTTGAACTCCGACGACGCCTCGCTTGCCTTGCCGAATCCCGATCGGCCACCGTCGCCGATGTCATCGACCGCGCGCTCAGTCTTCTGCGACTGGCGCTGGACATCGCGCAGCGAGTCCTCAAGATCGTCCAGTTCGCGGGAGCCGTCGCGGCCAGCATCCTTCGCTGCGGATTCCACGTCGCCGACAGCACGCTCGGTCTTGTCCGCCTGCCGGTCGATGTCTTTGAGGCCGTCCTCGATGTCGTTCAGGTCGCGGCCGGAGCGGCCGGCATCGGCGACGGCGCTCTCGAGTTTCTCGAGCGCACGCTCTCCGTCCTTGGCTCCCTTGGCGATATCGGACGTGTTGAGCCCGATGTCGACGACGATCTTCTTGCTCATCGGCCGAGCCTCGCTTCGAGCATGTCGTGGCCGGTGCGGAGGACGATTTGGACCCACAGAGCGGCAACGCGCGGAATCATGTCCGATGCCGTGGGGTACACGACGTACCCCTTCGGCTTGAAGTTGTAGAACTGCGCCTTCGTGCGCCGCCGAACATCATGGGTGCCGCCGCGGCGTGAGCGGCGCATGTACTCGTTGAACTCGTTCCGCTTGCCGCCGAACTCGGTCTCGCGGGTGAAGTTGTCAGCGCGGTCAGAACCTGCCACCAGGCGCGCTCCACGGTCGGTGACGTACACGGTGGATGGGGTTACGAGCCGGGTGTGGAACATCTTCTCGGCGGGGGCGCGCTCGGCCAGCCCTTTGCGCCACTCGGGCGCGATGATGGCCTTGCTGTAGGAGCGGGTCGTCTTCGCCACCTCCCGCGGCATAGTGGCCATGACCTCGATAGCCGCGGAGAGGCTCGGCGACCTGCGGGCGTCGAGCTGCATCGGCTTACGCTGCCGGGACGAGCGCAGGCTTGCCCGAGACGCCGAGCGTCACGGTGGCAACGGCAACCGAATCCACCGACCCACCGATGGCTCCCGGCGTGATGATGACCGTGGCGGTGAACGACGGGCCACCGGCCTTCGGCTCGAACGTCATCTCGACCGACTCACCCTCGTTCGCGAAGAGGTACTGCGAGAGCGAGTTCGCGGTCGTCCAGTCCTGCGCGTAAGCGAGGGTGCAGGTCCACGTCGCCGTCGTGCCGAAGCTGTGGACGCTCGAGGGCGTGAGACCCTTCCACGTCACAGTAGACGAGGACGGCGTGAACTCGACCTGTGAGACGTGCGCCTGGTAGTCGTCGGTGCCGACGGTGAGAGTCACGTCGTTGAGGATGATCGGGTCGATGGTGATGGTGGCCATGGCGGTTACTCCTTGGGGAAGCTGATTGGGAAGCTGAGCGTGATCTGCCAGCACGGCAGTTCGGTGTTGGGGAAGATGCCGGGTGTTGCCTCCGCGCCCTGGCCCGCGCGGCCCTGGAAGAGACCGGGGACGATGACGAGCAGGGCGTCGTCCAGGGCGTCGGCGGTGGCCTTGGCGTTCTGCATAACGGGGTGCAGGAGGAACAGGGTTGCGTCGACCGCGAGCGCCCCGAACGTGGCTCCCGGACGGATGGTGCGGATGTCGCACATCACGACGGGGCGCTGGATGTCGCCAGGCTCGTCCGTGTAGTCGATGGCATCCCAGCCGGCCGGGATGTAGTTGCTAATCGCGTCGAGGATGTCAGAGCGCCAGGTCATGCGACCGTCCCTCCGAACAGGGTCCGGGGGCGCAAGCGCTGCTTGATGGACCAATCGAGCGGGAACACCGTGAGCCCGAATCCTTCACCCTGCGCGCCGAAGCCGCCCGATGCGTTGACCGTGCTCGCATTCCAGACATTGCGGGCATGCTGGCGCTGAGCCCAGCGATACCCCTCCGGGACCGTCTGCACGACGTACGGGGCGCCCTCAGCGGGCGAGACTGTCTCGGTGTCTGTCGGATCGAGCGGCGGGGCGTAGGCAACGACTTCCAGGCGCGCAACCTCCAGCAGCTCGATGAGCACCTCGTCGGGAGGTGCGCCGAGCCAGCCCGCTCGCGCGGACTCGGGAGTGTGCCAGGTAGCCATTGCCTACGCCCCGCGGATCAGGCTGCGCCGTCGTCGTAGGTCGACGTGTCGACCGACTTGATGGCGGCGCCGTTGTGCAGCAGGGTCGCGTAGTAGGCGAAGACGGCCGGATCGATGGACCCGTTGTGCGGGTCGACGGCATCCACGCGGATGCCCGGCGTGCGGTAGAACGACAGCGCGGGCTTCGCGCCGACGATGACCTTGCCGGTGCCGACAGCGCCGGGGCGGATCTTGAATCCGTCCAGCGACCCTTCGGTCAGACCGAAGCCCGCCTGAAGGTACGCCAGCACGTCATTCTTGCCGGTCAGCACGATGTCGCGCCACAGCTCCGGCGAGACAACCGCGAAGGTCGGGACGTTCTCCGAGGCGATCACGCCGAGCGCGCCATCGACGATGCCAGCGATACCGACCGGGTAGGCCTCGCTGCCTGTGTACAGTTTGCTGGTCACGGTCTCGGCGGTGGCGCCGGCAATGATCGCGGCGAGGGCCTTGCCGTCGAGCTTGCGCACAACGTCTTCAGCCTGGAGACGGAAGTAGGACTCGATGACGCTCTGGTCGCCGAAGTCCTGGAATCGGCGGTCGATCTTGTGGCCGCCCGCGAGACGCTGGGCGGTGACGCTCACGGGCTCGGTGTCCACTGCGTTCGACGGGACCTCGGACACGTTGCCCGAGTAGTCGCCGACGGCGGGCTCGGTCACCCAGCGCCACCCGTCAACCTTGTAGCTCGTCAGCGTCTGCTCGTTGAGCAGAGGCATGAAGACCGGCTGGTAGGGCTGGCGCTTCCACAGCTCGCCTTCGTAGGCCGGGCGCTGGGTGTCTGCGCCGATGGTGGCACCAGACGGGCCGCTGTGCTGGATGTTCGCGATGGCGAACAGGCCGGACTTGTCACCGCTGCGTTCTGCCTTGGCGATCGCAGCGAACAGGCCTTCGGCGGACGCGTCCGCCTTGTCGTTGCCCGCGGGGCTAGCGACGCCCTCGGGCAGAGTCGCGATATCGGTCACGACTTCCTCCTTGTCTGCGGACTCGTCCGCATCGTTGTCCGCGTCGGGCGTTTCCTCGGCGGGGGTCTCGGGG
>JAEYVZ010000046.1 GCA_023431405.1 Actinomycetes bacterium | reverse complement strand
AGGGGGCCGACCGGCGGCGGCTCGTCTTCCCGGCGCAGTCGGTGAAGCAGGCGATCGACTACCGCGACCTGGAGTGGTTCCGCGTGCCCGCCACCACCGGCACGCCACATGTCGCCGGTCCCTACGTGGACTACCTGTGCAGCGACGAGTACACGATGACCGCCGCCGCGCCCGTCGTCGTCGACGGCCGCTTCATCGGTGTCGCCGGGCTCGACGTGCTCGTCGACACGGTCGAGCGACGCCTCACTCCGCCGTTGCGCGCGCTCGGGGTGCCGCTGATCCTCGTCAACGGGGTGGGCCGGGTGCTCGTGTCGACCGATCCGCGCTTCACCGCCGGCGACGTGCTGCGTGCGGGTCGCCTCAGCGTGGAGGCGCGCACGCACTGCACGTCGGTCGATCTCGATGTCGTCGTCGTCGCCTGACGCGCACGACAAAAACCAGGTCAGACGCAGGAACGGATGCCGTTTCCGACCTCTCGCATGAGGCCGAGCACCGCGTCTCGATCGCGGTCGTCGAAAGACACGAGGCACGAGTAGGCAAGCGCTCGTCCGTCTCGCGCGACGATGCCGGAGTCGGCGCGCACACCGGCATCGGTGCCCGTCTTGTGCCAGAGCCGGATGCCCCGGTCGGGTTCTGCGTGCGCGAGCGGTCGAGCCCGAACGCGGCGGCCACCATGCTGAGGTCGGTGCCGTGGGCGAGCCATTTGAGCACGCGCTCCGACATCGCATCGCCGCCGAGTCCGCGGCGCCACAGACGTGCGAAGAGGTCGGCGTAGTCCGCCGCGGATCCGGTACTGAGGGTGGGCGGATGCTGCGGCATCCGCTCGTCGCGCACGATGTCGTGAAGACGCACCCCGCGGATGCCGAGGTCCTCGGCTGCGCGCGCGATCTGGTCGATGCCGCCCAGGTGCGCGATGAGGACGTTGGTCGCGAGGTTGTCCGACACGGAGCCGATCAGCTGCGCGACGTCGTCGAGCGCGAGCGTGTCGGCACGCAGGTGCTGCCACAGCCCCGAATCGGCAACCGGCGCCGCGGAGTCGCGATGGAGCATGGTGTCGGGCGACGTCGTGCCCGCCGCGATGCCGAGGGCCGCGGCGAGCAAGACGAGCACCTTCGCAGAGCTCGCCGTGGGAAGCACGTCGTCAGGCTGGTGGCCGGAGAGCGCGGTTCCGTCCGCCGCATCGACGACGGCGACCGACCAACGACCGGGCGCGGCGGTCAGGCGGTCGTCCAGCACGCGCAGAGCCTGTCGGCGCGCGTCGTTGACTTCTGGGCTCACCGTCGCATCCCTATCGCGGCATCATGGTGTCGCCCACGGCACGCAGCAGCTGCGATAGCCACACCAGACCGTTCGCAATCGGCTCATCCGCGTCCACGATCCGGCGCAACAGATCGATCGAGTCGTCGATGCTGCCTATCGACAGGTCTTTCGGGTTCCGGTACGGGTTGTACACCTCCTTCGCGTCGATCCACCAGAACAGGTCGACGTCGATCTCAACGCTCTCACCAGCCCACTGCTCCAGCCAGTCGAGCATCGCTTCGCTCGCCCGACGCAACTCGTCGACAGTGACGGTCGTGGTTTCACTCATGCCCCTAGCTTGGGCCATGACGCCGGCGCAGCTCGTGCGGTTCACGTGAACGGCGGGATTCGCGCGGAGCGTTCTCCATGTCGGTTTCCCCGCAGGCGGTCCACGCAGCTCACCGCCTCCTGCACAGTGAACCCCGTGAGGATTTCAAACTCTTCGTCACCGAAGGCCCGGCGAAGAGCCCGCAGCGCGTCCAGGACGACCCGCAGCTCGTCGTCGGATAGGGAGACATCGGTCGTGCGCGATGGCGGCGTCCCCACAGTGAGGAAGCCGCCGACGGCATCGAGGGGTCCGATCGCGTGATCGATCCGGTTGTACATCGTCTCGCCGGTGGCCTCATCGACGCCTTGGGCCCGACGGCTCACCGTCGGCACGACTGTGGAGTACGTTCGCCAGATGGTCGCGACGATCTCCAGTTCGTCCAATGTCATACGTCGAGCTCCCCTCGTACGCCCATGCGATCAGAACTCGGCTTCGAGCAGCAGGAGCGCCCCACCGTCAGCCGCCTTCCAGATCGAGCGGGAGAGTGCCGCGTCATCCCTTGCTTGGTCGGCGAATGTCGCCTCGATCGAAGCAAGCCGCGCTTTCGCCTCCTGCAACGACGCAACCGGCGGGAGTTCAACCCATTCGATCTCGGGGTCTCCCCAATCGAAGAGGAGTCCGACCCGCCCGCCTCTCTTGATCACGCGCGCGGCGTCCCCCACGGTCGCGTCAGGATTCTTCCTGCGGTAGAGGCCGCCGTGTTCGTCCCACGCATGCAGACCGCGGGCTCGACTCCTGAACTCATCCATCAGCGGTCCTTCCTGCCTCATTCGCTATCACCGACCCCACCCGGCGCGCGGAGCGACGTACCCGACGCCGGCGAACCGGCGCACGCCGTCACCGGCGCGCAGGCTGAGGAGGTCTACGGCGAGCTCGGCCACTTTCGCGGCATCCGGCGTCCTGCCCGCGTCTTCAGCATGGAGCATGAACGCAAACAGCTCCGCCCAGGCAGTGCGGATCGCATCTGCGGGAGCGGCGGCCCTGCGACCCACGTCTATCTCGTCGGGCTTTCCGTACAGGTCCGCCAGCCACACAAGGTCGTCGGCGGGACCGACCTGCTCGGCAAGGCAAGTCAGCCAATAGTCCGTCAGGTCATGGCTCACGTCGCTGCGGGATTCCGGCATCTCTAACCCTTCTTCTCGTAGCGCGGCACGAAGCGCGTCCACGATGTCCGGTTCATAGTCCCTGGATGCCATCCCCGCCAGCTCCATGAGCTCCCGCGATGGATCGGAGAGATCGATGAGAGCGCGCGCGGCGACCATCGGCACCGCGGACGGGTTCAGCAGCGTGCGGTCGTACGCGACCGCCACGTCGACCAGCGAGTAGAGCCCCACCACATACAGCCGCATCCGGGCTTCGTCGGCCCTCACCCCCGCGTCCTTCGCTGTCTTCTGTGAGGACCAGGAAAGCCAATGACGATGTACGCGCGCGAACCGCGACGCCAGCGCTCGGTCCACCGCCGTGTCCACGCCCGGAACTCCCAACCAGCTCGCGGCAAGAGGACCAAGGAAGCCGGGAATCCTTACGTGGACGGCACCGTTGTTCGCTATCTCCAGAACGCGGCCGACCGCGTACCGCACCAGAGCGTCGATGTCAGTGGGATCGCTGGGGCAGAAGGCCTCATCTTCCTCTCCGCTGATGCTGATCTCCACCGAGGCGTCGGCGTTGACCATCACGGTCGGCGCGACCGCGCCGGGGAAGGGTGGCTCGAACTCCAGCAACCCGATGTCGACACCGGGGCGAGTCTCAAGAAGGTGAGGCTGGGCGTCGGGAAACGCTTCGCTCACTTCGTTCGCTATTCGCCAAGCGATCGCTCGCACTTCTTCAGTCGTCAGCATGATCCACGGCTCCCCAAATGTCTTGGCCCGTTGCGGGGCAGGCTGCGCCCGAACCAGTCATAGGCCGTACCGGGCCAACTGGTCGCCTCCGAGCGGCTCGTTCAGCAGCAGCGAAAACCAGCTGTCGCCGTGTATCCATGCTCGATCCACGTCCCCTTCGAAGACGACCCCCGTCAGCATCGGAATCTCGATCAGTCGGGGCAGCACGCGAGCCACCTCATCCGCCCCTTCGAGCCACCACGGCCCCAGGCGGCGTACTTCTCTCGCGTCGGCGTATCGAGCCCGACCGTCTTCGGCGAATCCGAGACCGGCCAACATGCTCTGGTCGCGCTGCTCGAGACCCGCAGCGGCGATGCCGTTTACGCCGCAGTCGACGGCCCACCGTGACACCCGAGTCCAGATTTCGACCAGGCGCTGATCTTCCTCCTCTTCCGACCCCCACCACGCGACATCGGGATCGCCGTCGCGAACAAAGCCGTCCGAAGCCTCAACGACGGGCCGCGCCCGCGCCAGTCGCGGGTCGACGACGAACCATCGCTCCCCCGCGTCGACAAACGTCCGCCTCCGCCGCCTTCGTCGAGCTTCCGTCCACGCTCGGACACCGAGTCGCCTCACAGTTCGCGCTCCATGATCTCCAGGTTCTCCCGAACGTGCGCGTCGACGTTCCGGAATGGGGTGAGCACGTTCATCGCTTCGTCACGCCGGCCCTCGTCCCACAGCCAGTTGGCAAGCGGCACACTGCTTTCGACCTCATCGTTGGCAACACCCTCCCGCCACACCGCGGTGGCCTCAGCGGTGTGCCCCTGGCGTAGGAAGAGGCTTCCCAGGTCACTGCGTGCAGTCGCGTAGTGCCCCTGCCCCCAGCGCAGCCAGGTCTCCGCCTCGGGATCACCAACGTCGAACAGAACGTGCCCGAGCACACCCATCGCGTAACCGGCGATGTCATCCCGCATCGTCGACGCCAACAGGTCACGCAGCATCCGGATCGCGTCCTCGGAGCGGCCACTGTTCGCCGCGTCGATCGCGTCTTCGATGACGATGACCGGATAACCGACCGCCCTCAACTCTGAGCGGACACGCTCCATCTCGTCGCCTTGCCCGACTTCATCCAGGACGTTGGTGAGGTTGTAGCCGGCGTCGTCTTCGCCGCCCTCTCGCCACGCAATGCGGTACGCCTCCGCCGCTCTTTCGTGATCTCCGAGCGCCCCATAGCTGTTTCCGAGATTGAGGCCCACCCACTTCTCACCGGCAGCGACGGCCCGGCCGAAGAGGCGCACGGCACCCTTGTGATCCCCGTTGTCTGCCAGATCACAACCCTTGTCAATCCAGCGCTGCACTCGACCCGCTGTGGTCATCACCAACGATCTCTTCTCTGGCATCCTGGCGGCTCGTGCGGATCCTGGACATCGCCGACGCATGACCCAACCGCGTTATCGCGTGCCGCGCGTCGGTCGAGCGTTCGCTTTTCGACCGAATCTGCGAACAGCGTTGCGGATGTCCGCAACGAGTGAGCGGTGCAACTGATACTCGACGCCGTCGACCTCCACCGTCAAAGCGGGCCAGAAGGACTTGGGGTTCCGTATAACACCACCGTGCTCGAGGTAGGCGCGGCCGACCATCAAAAACCCTTGCAGGATCTCCCGCACTTCCTCCGCCGTGTAGTCCTCACCGAATACATCGAGCGCGAAGCCATCGTCCACCTCAAGAGCGAACCAACGGTCCCCAGGAGTGGAGAGTCGTGCGCGACGATCACTGCTGTGCGACGGCAAAAGGACGTGCGCGACGCCGTCTTCCACGGTTGCGCCCCCCGGCGCGTCCGGCACCAATGCGTCGAGCAGGACTACAGTCTGTTCGAGCGTCATCTCTCGTTCCCCCGACGGTTGCCTACACACGCCCCCTCGTCGACGGCGTGCACCTACACATCTAGCGTCGGGCGGCCGCTCGCGTCCCAATTGCCTGACCGGTTACCCGCAATCGAATCCAGATGGATGCAAGCGTCCCACAGCAGGTCATACCGAGCTCGCCAACCCGCGGCATACTCGGGATGCTCGCGTAGGCCACGCTGAACATCGCGCACCAACGCCACCTGAACCCTCCCCCCGCCCAAGACATCGGAGATGTGCCCGGAGAGCCTTCCTTCCAGAGCGTCGAGTTCGATCCACGACGACTGCTCCGCCGCCGAGGACTCACCGGGGTACGGGCATGGCGATTGCATGCGCTCGTAGATGTCCCTCAGGCTCGTTCTGGCGTCTACTGGCATGTCGTGAAGGCCCTCCCTCCCGGCCAACGATGACACATCCCCAGCGCGTCTGGTGGTCCTCCATCCGCCGAGAAATGCCTACGCAGCACACTCCGCATCCCGGGCCGCCGACCGTCGCCGCCGCTCCCCCACCATGTTCACGACGCCGAGAGCGAGCACCAGCAGCGCCGCGACGGCGGGCAGCATCATCGCGGTCTGCGCCGAGGTGGCTTCAGCGAGAAGGCCGGTGAGCGCGGATGCCGTCGCCTGCGCGAGCGTGAGCGCCGAACCAAGCAGGGTCATCGTGGTGGCCGAGCGCCCCTCGGGGCTGCGCTCCCCCGCCAGGCTGAAGAGGGTCACGAGAGTCGGGCCGACACCGAGTCCTGCGAGGCAGAGCATGACGGTCACCGCCGGCACGTCGGAGGCGAGCGCGTAGCCCACCGCTGCGGCGAGCAGCACGGTGGCGAACGCGACCCAGCGCCAGCGGAAGGCGAAGCGACGTGGGAGCAGCATCACGGTGAGGGCGAGCACGGCCGACCCGACGCCCATGAGTCCGTAAAGCAGGCCCGAGAGGTCTTCCCGCCCGACGCTCTGCGCGAAGGCGGTGAGCGAGGTGAGGGTCGACCCGAAGAAGAGCCCGACGGCGAAGGTGGCCGCCACCAGCACGAGCACCGGTCGCGACAGCACGGCGCGCAGCGGCGCACGCTTCGCCGCCTCGTGCGGGGTCGCGTCGGCGAGCGCGGCAGAAGGGTGCACGGCGAACGCCGACACGAACACCAGGCTGAGGGCCGCGGCGATCGCGATCGGTGCCCACGGCGCGATGAAGCCGGCGAGCAGCCCGACGAGCACCGGCCCGACGACGAACGCCGTCTCATCGGCGGCCGACTCGTACGACATGACGCGCGAGAGGGTGCGCTCGCGGCGTTCCCCGCTCATCCAGCGCCCCGCGATCACCATGAGCCGCGTGCGCGAGAGCGCGGCGGCCTGCGGGGCGCTGAGCCCGATGAGGGCGGCGGCAGCGAGCACGAGCGCGGGCGGCATCCCCGAGAGCACCACCATCGGGAACAGGGCGAGCAGAATGCCGTTGCCGATCCCGACCGGCACCAGCACCCTGCGTTGGCCGTGGCGGTCGACGAGGTCGCCGATGATGGGCCCGGCGATGACGACGCCGAGTCCGACGGCCCCGGAGGTGAGACCGGCGAGGGCGACCGATCCGGTGGCCGACGCGACGAGAGTGAGCACGCCGACGACCATCATCGCGAACGGCAGCCGGGCGATGAACGCGATCGGGAAGTACGCCCAGCCCGTGTGCTGGATCAGCGAGCGCCCCTCGAACCCGGGAAGAGCCGATACGGCGCCCGGATCGGGGAATACGGTGCGGTCGCCTGCGCGGGATGTCATATGCCTGCCTCCGGAACGGTCAGCTCGTTCTCACGTGCCGCCTTGCTCCGAAAGCAGGTAGATGCACCTCTGGGTGCGCCGGATGTGGCGCACGATCAGCCATTCTACCGCGGCGGCCGCGAACGGCGCCCGGCGAGCGCAGAGATGACGACGTGGGCGAAGGGCACGAGCGAGGCGAGCACGACGACCGTGCCGGCCACGGCATCCTCGGCGCGCAGCACGAGTCCGCCCACGAACAGCCCGGCGAACACGACCGCCGAGGTGAGGCGCCGCAGCGCCGCATCACGCCGCGCCCCGCGGGCGAGGTCGGCCCTGCGGTCGTCACGGTCGCGTTCCCGTTCGAGCTCCGTGAGGTTCTCGTCGATGCGCAGCGGCAGCCGGGCGACCGTACCGAGGTAGTCGACGGCCTTCCGGGCGAGATCGACGACGACACCGCGGCTCTGCTCGCCGAGGAGGCGCTGCGCGTACGGCTCGACGGCATCCCAGATGTTGAACGCCGGGTTGAGCGAGCTGCACAGCCCCGAGGTGAGCGACATAGCCCGGATGACGAGCAGGAAGTCTTCGGGGAACTGGAAGGGCAGCGAACGCACGACCTCGCCGAACTCCTCCGCGAAGCGGCGGAACTCGCGCGGGTCGACCGTCTGCAGCTCGGCGAATCCCATGCCGCCGAACCGGGCGAACAGCGTCGTGAGAGCGCGTTCCAGCTCCCGGGTGTCGGCGGTGGGGAGCAGAATGCCGACATCTTGGATCGCCGCGACGAGGCCCTTGCCGTTGCGGGTCGCCACGGCGATGAGGAGTGTGCGCAGGCCGCGGCGGAGCCCGTCGGGCACTTGACCCATCATCCCGAAGTCGATGAAGGTGAACGACCACGGCACAGGAACGTCGCGCGCAGAACCGTCGTGCACAGCACCGTCCGCCCGTGGGCCGGGGGTGACGAAGATGTTGCCCGGGTGGGGATCGGCGTGGAAGAAGCCGTCGCCGAAGAGCTGATCGAACATCACCGCGGCGAAGCGGTCTGCGACCTCGGCGGGGTCGATGCCGGCCGCGCGCAGCGCGTCGACGTCGTTGACCTTGATGGCCGTCACATCGGCGAGGGTCAGCACCCGGCGCGTCGAGCGCTCCCACACGATCTCCGGCGCGGCGACCCGCTGCGGGTCGACGATGTTGGCGGCGAACCGCTCCGCGTTGGCACCTTCGTGGAGATAGTCGATCTCCTCGAGGCTCGTGACCGCGAACTCCTCCACGAGGGCGGGCATATCGGCACGGGATGCCACGAACCTCACCCGGCTCAGCCATCCCGCCACGCGTCGCAGCGCCGCCAGGTCCACGTCGACGACCGCGTCGATGCCCGGGCGCTGCACCTTCACGACGACGGCATCGAGACCGGCGAGCTCCGCATCTTCCTCCGAGAGCCGCGCCCGGTGCACCTGACCCAGTGAGGCAGCCGCGACCGGGGTCTCGTCGACCCAGGCGAACGCTGTGCTCAGCGGCACGCCCAGCTCGGCCTCGGCGAGAGCACGGATCTCGTCGAACGCGACAGGAGGCACCTCGTCTTGCAGCGCCTCCAGCTCGCTCGTGACCTCCGGCGGCAGCACGTCGAGGCGGGACGACAGGAACTGCCCCACCTTGATCATGAGACCGCCGAGATCGACGGCCAGCACCCGGAAGCGCTGGGCGATGCGGCGGCTGCGGCGGGTGCGGGTGGCATCCGCGATGCGCCGGAGCCCGAGGCGCGGCAGAGCGATCTCGTACCACCACGACTGCACGAGCGCGCGTGCAGCGAACCTCAGGATCCGACGGTATCTGGCCTCGAGGGCCGGCCCGCGCTCAGCCCTGGGCAAGGATCGCGTAGAGCTTGCGACGGGCCTCGTCGATCACCTCGACGGCCTCCTGCACCTGCTCGGGCGTTCCCGTGCGCCCGACCTGCATCGCGGCCTGCGCGAGATTCGCCCCCGCCTTGGGGAGAGCGCTGTGCCAGTTGCCGTGACCGCCGTGTCCCGATGCGGCCGGGCGTTCGGAGCCGGGCTCGCGGTTCGGCCAGGGGCGATCGGCGTCTTCGGCGGCGGCACGACCCTCCTCGGTGAGGGAGTAGGTCTTGCGTCCCGACGACTCTTCGACGTCGATGAGACCTTCGTCGGCCAGCAGCTGCAAGGTGGGGTACACCGAGCCGGGGCTCGGCTTCCACGAGCCGCCGCTGCGCTCCTCGATCTGCTGAATGATCTGGTAGCCGTGCATCGGCTTCTCAGCCAGCAGCGACAGGATCGCCGCGCGCACATCGCCGCGACCGACGCGAGAGCCGACCTTCTGACCGAAGGCTTGTCCGATGGTCTGCCCGAACGTGTCTTCCAGCCCCTGCCGGATCTGGCCGAGCGTGTCCCAGAGGTCTTGCGCGGAGCCGCTGCCGGAACCGAAGCCACCCGAGCCGAACCCGCCCGAGCCGAACCCGCCCGAGCCGAAGCCCTTCTCAGAGAACCCGCCCGTAGGGAATGAACTGTTCATGTCGTCCTCCAACGATATATCCAGCGATAGTGAACGATACATCGAACGACACCGCTCGAACAGAGGTGCCGAGGGCCTCACAGGCAACCCGAAGAATCGGCGGGACCAAAGCGCCGAGCCCGCGCGTTATCGACGATGACCTGCGAAACTGGTCGAGCAGACAAGGAGTGCACCATGACCGACGACGGCAGCATCACCCGAACCCCCGGAACCGAGACCGCAGTGCTCGCGGGAGGCTGTTTCTGGGGCATGGAAGACCTCATCCGCCGCCAGCCGGGCGTCATCTCGACGCGCGTCGGCTACACCGGCGGCCAGAACGCCCACGCCACCTACCGCAACCACCCCGGCCACGCCGAGGCGGTCGAGGTGGTGTTCGACCCCGAGAAGACGACGTACCGCGACATCCTCGCGTTCTTCTTCCAGGTGCACGACCCGACGACCCTGAACCGTCAGGGCAACGACATCGGCTCCAGCTACCGGTCGGCGATCTTCCCGCTCTCAGCCGAGCAGGAGCGTGTCGCGCGCGAGACGATCGCGGACGTCGATGCCTCTGGCCTCTGGCCGGGCAAGGCCGTCACCACGATCGAGCCCGAGGGCCCGTTCTGGGAGGCGGAGCCCGAGCACCAGGACTACCTGATCAAGCACCCGAACGGCTACACCTGCCACTTCCCGCGCGCAGGCTGGGTGCTCCCCGCTCGCAACGCGGAGGCCACGGCCTGACGCCTGGCCCCGGCGCCCCACGACGCCCGCACGTCCTCCGTGCGGGCGTCGTGCTGTCAGGAGCGGAAGAACGCCGAGGCCACCCGGGTGAGGTCCCACAGGTCGCTCGTGCCCGCGAGCTCCCGCGCCGAGTGCATCGAAAGGATCGGGATGCCGACGTCGACCGTGCGGATGCCCAGGCGGGTCGCGGTGAGCGGTCCGATCGTCGACCCGCACGGCACCGCGTTGTTCGAGACGAACTCCTGCGACACCACCGAAGCCTCGTCGCACCAGCCGTGCCAGGCGGCGGCGCCCGCGGCATCCGTGGCGTAGCGCTGATTGGCGTTGATCTTCAGGATCGGCCCCGATCCCAGCACCGGACGGACGACGGGGTCGTGCTTCTCCGGGTAGTTCGGGTGCACCGAATGGCCGACGTCACTCGAGACGCACCACGACGCGGACAGCGTGCGCAGCTGCTGCTCGCGGTCTGCGCCCAGACCCGCCTGCACGCGCTCCAGGATGTCGGCGAGGAACGGCCCCGACGCACCCGACCGCGTCGCCGAGCCGACCTCCTCGTGGTCGAACACCGCGAGCACCGCGATGTGCTCGCCGTCGACGTCGAGCCGCTCGAAAGCGACGAGGCCGGCGTGCACCGACGCGAGGTCGTCGAGACGACCGCTCGCGAAGAACACGTCGTCTTTGCCGAACACCTCGCCGCGTGCAGCATCCGCCGTGTAGACGTCGTAGCCGCGCACGCGCGCAGGGTCGACCCCCGCCGCCGCTGCGAGCTCACCGAGGAGATCGGACGACTCCGCCTCCCCGAGCCCCCACACCGGCTGCGTCTGCGCCTGCTTGTGGAGCGCGAGATGGTCGTTGGCCTCGCGGTCGAGATGGATCGCGAGCTGCGGCAGGCGCAGCAGCGCGCCGGTGGCCGCCAACACCGAGCTGCCGTCGTCGAGCACGAGACGACCCGCGAGACGCAGCTCGCGGTCGAGCCACGAGTTCAGCAGCGGTCCCCCGTAGATTTCCACGCCGGCCTGCAGCCATCCCGCGCGTCCCGTCGACGGCTGCGGCTTCAGCTTGAACGCCGGCGAGTCGCTGTGCGCCCCGAAGATGTGGAATCCGGTGCCGGCTGCGGCCGAGGCGGGCACGACCCACGCGATGATCGCACCGTCGCGCACGACGAACTGCTTCGCCCCCGGGGCGACGCTCCAGGCCTCCGACTCGTCGAGCTCCGTGAAGCCCGCCGCACTCAGGCGACGCGCCGCTTCCGCAGCCGCGTGGAAGCTCGACGGCGACGCGGCGACGAAATCGGCGAGGTCGGCGGCATGGGAACGGGCGTCGTCGGTGATGGGCACGGCTCTCCTCGGGTCGGGCGGGACACCTTCCACGATAAGACGCCGACGCCGCCGCGCGCGGCTACCGTGAGGACATGACCGCCGCACAGCCCGCCGACACTCCCCCGCGCCGCGACGCGCTCGCCTGGATCGGCGCCCTCGTCGCCGTCGCCGCCCTCGCGGTGGTGACGTGGGCGTGCCTCACCTCATGGGGCGGCGTCGTCCACGGCCACCCGGCGTATGCCGTGTGGCTCGGCGCCACGGTCGCCGTCGCCGCTCTCGCGCTGTGGCGCACGCTCACGCCGCGGCGCCGCCGAAAGACTCTCGGGGCACGAGCGGGCCGGATCGCGCTCATCGTGCTGGCCGTGATCTGGGTGGGGCTGACGGCATGGCTGCGGCCCTACTCGGCGGTGGAGCCCGCACTCGCCGCGATGTCGAGCGACGCCACGGTCGACATCGTCGAGACCCCGACGGAGATCGTGATGACACCGCGCGACGGGTCGTCGACCGGCCTGCTCTTCCAGCCCGGAGCACTCGTCGATCCGCGCGCGTACGCCGCGGTGCTGCGGCCGGTCGCGGAGGCGGGTCACACGGTCGTGATCGTGAAGCAGCCGCTCGGCATCGCGTTCCTCGCCGCAGGAGCGATCGATGGCGCGGCGCGCGCGAACCCCGAGGTGGAAGGCTGGGTGGTCGGCGGTCATTCTCTCGGCGGCACGGTCGCCGCGATGACCGCCGCCGGCGCGGCCGCCGACGATGCCGTCGCGGGCCTGCTGCTGTTCGCCTCCTATCCCGCCGGAGACATCAGCAGCGCGACGATCGCCGTGGAGTCGATCTCGGGCACACGCGACGGCCTGTCCACACCCGCCAAGATCGACGCCTCACGCGCCGACCTGCCGGAAGACACGCTGTTCACCGTGATCGACGGCGCGAGCCATGCGCAGTTCGGCGACTACGGCGCTCAGGTCGGCGACGGCACACCCACGATCTCCCACGACGATGCGCGTCGTCAGATCTCGGATGCCTCGGTCGCCTTCCTCGACAGCCTCGACGGCTGACGGCATCCGGTCCGCGGCGGCGGCACGTCAGCCGCGCAGCGCCTCAGAGATCGGTGTCTCGCCCGAGTTGAAGCGCACCGTCTTGCGGATCGTGGCCGGCTCGTCGACCACCTCCGCGATCACCGCCGCGACATCGGCGCGCGATACCGAACCCGACTCGGTCGCCGTGACGTCGATGCGGCCCGTCGGCGGATCCATCGTGAGCGCAGAAGGCGCGACGATCGTCCAGTCCAGCTCGCTGCCGCGCAGGTGGGCGTCGGCGGCCGACTTCGCCTCGGCGTACGCGAAGAACGGGTTGTCGGGCGACACGCCGTGATCCGGACCCGCGCCGAAGTAGGAGACCATGACGTAGCGCCAGACGCCTGCCCGCTGGGCTGCGTCGATCGACAGGATCGCGGCATCCCGGTCGACTGCACGCGTGCGCGACGCGTCGCCTCCCCCGGCACCCGCCGACCACACGACGACGTCGTTGCCCGCGATCAGGTTCTCCATCTGTTCCGCGTCGAACGCCTCGATGTCGGCGAGCACGGGGTTGGCCCCGGTGGCGGCGACGTCGTCTTCGTGTGCGGGGTTGCGGATCACCGACGAGACGGTGTGACCGGCCTCGACGAGGAGAGGCGACAGCAGCAGCGCCACCTTCCCGTGTCCGCCGATGAGAAGTATGCGTGACATGAGGGCTCCTCTTCGTCCTGTTCGTCCTGGCGAGTTCGTCGCGGCGAGCCTACGTCGCTGCCCGCCCGCGCCGAAGGGGGTGGACAAACCACGCCGGATGCCGAAGCCTGCCGTCGATCAGTACTGGCCGAACGCGCTCCCGACCTCGGCCCCGGCACGCGCGAAGACGGGAATGCGGTCGATCGGCGTCAGCACGGTCGCCCACGTCCCCCCGCGCATCGGCGTGCCGTCCCAGGCGTCGACCCACTCGCCCTCGGGAATCCACAGTTCCAGCGACTCGACACCCGGCTGCAGCACGGGCGTCACCAGCAGGTCGTCGCCGAGCATCCACTGCACGGGCGCGTCGGCGCCGCGTGCCGCCGCGCGATCGAGGTGCGCCGGGTCATCGAAGAACAGTGGCCGCATGAGGGGCCGGTCGGTCTCGATCGTCACGCGCGCCTCGCGCTCGAGGTAGGGCACGAGACGCTCCCGCAGGTGGGTGATGCGCCGCACGAGGGGAAGCACGCGTCCGTCACCCGTCCGCTCGGCGATGTTCCACGGGGTGCGGTCGCGCGACGGACGGCGGTGGTGGTTGAACTCGGAGTGGTACTGCATGATCGGAACGAACGCCGACGCCTGCATCGCTCGGATGTAGAGCTCGGCATCCGGGATCTCGCCCGAGAAGCCGGCGATGTCCCAGCCCCAGTACACGATGCCGCACGACGCGGCCGACAAGCCGGCGTTCATCGACCACGCGAACGCCTCCCACGTGGAGTTCTCGTCGCCCGCCCAGAACGCGCCGTGGGCCTGCGACCCGGTGAACCCCGCCCTGCTGAAGGTCACCGGGGCCTTGCCCGCCGAACGGAGGAGCTCACCGTAGGCGGCGGCGTACGCCACCGGGAACGTGTTGTTCTTCGCGTCGCCGTGGCTCCCGTCGAGGTAGACGAGCTCGGCCCCCCATGCGTGTTCGCCGCCGTCGGTCTTGAATCCGTCGACACCGATCTCCTCGACGAGGTAACGGCGCTTCTCCGTCCACCAGCGCGCGGCGCGGTCGTCGGTGAGATCGGGCATGAGCGACAACGGGAACCACCAGCCCCGGTTGCGATACGGCCGCAGGCCACCGTGACTGTCGGGCTCGCGGATGAGGACGTTCTCGTCGATCGCCGCGCGCGCATCGGCGGCAAGCTGACCGGTGGGATGCGGACGCATCTTCAGCAGCGGGATCTGCCACAGGTGCAGTCGGATATCGCGGGCATGCAGCTCGTCCGCCATCCCCTTCGGGTCTGGCCACGCCCCCTCCGCCGGGAAGGTGAAGTCGGACAGCCGGTGCGGCGCCCCGTCCTCGCTCACGTCGTACTGCGCATCGCGGAACGCCGTGAAGGTCGACTCATCGCTCCACGCCTCGATCACGACCGACCCCACCGGGATGTCGTGCTCGGCGTGGAGGTCCATCTGCCGCATGACCTCCGCCTGCGTGTTCCACTCGTTTCCGCTCGCCCACAGCCGGAACACCCACCCGGGGAGCTCCTCGGCACGCCCTGCGACGTCGAGGAATCCGCGCAGCACCGCCGTCGGGTCGCCGTCGAAGAAGCGCACCGGCACGATGCCGTCGGCGCCGCATTCCGCCTCCACGACGATGCGCCCGGGCGTCTGCGCGCCGAGGTCGAACCACACGCGGCGCGACGTGTCGACATGGAATCCCCAACCCTCGCCACCCACGACGTGCGCGAACGGCATCGGCAGATAGGTCTTCCTCTCGGCGCCCTGGCTCTTGTACTGCTCGAACACCACCGCGTCGAGCTCGCTCCCCGTCTGATCGAGACGGTCGAATCGCTCACCGAAGCCGGTGACGTGCTCCGACGGCGCCAGCGGCATCGCGAACCGCACACGCCAGGGGCGGGTTCCGTCGTGCAGCTGCTCCACCGACCCGCCGATGACCCGGTGAGCGCCCGACGGCACGAGCGCCGCGGGCGCCGGCTGCCACTGCGCGGCGCGGAAGCTGAAGACACGGGTGCGCTCGGCCTTCCCGTCGGCACGGATGCCGGTGAACCGGTACGTGTACGTTCCGGCTCCACGGAGGACAGGCGTCGTCACCTGCCACCCGCCGGCAGAGCGGGCGAGCCTGCTCGCGGCCGAGGCGAGGTGACCGCCGTCGGTGACGCGTCCACGGGAGGTCGACGCGACACGCGCGAGGTCGAGGTTCACCGTGTCCGCAGGCGCTCCCCCATCGGGGACGAACGTCAGCGACACCGACACCGACTCGACGCCGGCGTCGGCCCGCACTCCCAGCACGGCGG
Source organism: Actinomycetes bacterium (assembly GCA_023431405.1). Taxonomy (GTDB): domain Bacteria; phylum Actinomycetota; class Actinomycetes; order Actinomycetales; family Microbacteriaceae; genus Microbacterium. The sequence goes on along the minus strand of JAEYVZ010000046.1, from coordinate 38,784 downwards.
TGGCGCCGGCCTCGGGCACCACCGGCCAACGCTGCTCGGTATCGATCGAGTACGGGTGGCCGGAGCCGGCCGGACGGTGACGGATCATCGGTTCAGGTCTTTCGAGTCGGCCGCGGCGCCGGCGCCGGCGGAAGTGAGGTCGGCCAAGAGGAGAAGGTCGGGCGAGAGGCGGCCGAGAGCGAGGCCGAGGCGGAGCACCATCGCGTGACTCCACAGCAGAGGCGTGGCCACCGGACCCCACCGGTCGACCCAGTAGCGGGTCATGCCCGGGGCGATGAGGTGCTCGCCGACCTGCTCGGGGAGGTCACCCTCTGCCGTGGCCGTCGACACAGCCCACGCGTACAGCTCCTCCGCGGCATCCCGGTCGCCCGCGGCGAGATGCGCGAGCCCCAGGAAACAGCTCAGCAGCGGCCACTGCCCGCCGCCGAAGAAGGTGTCACCCAGGTAGCGGTGGACGCCCCCGCCGACGGCGAGATGGGCGTCGAGAACAGCGAGGGTCTCGCGAGCGACGTCGGTACGCGCATCGATGAAGCCGAGCGGCGCGATCGCGGCGGCGAGGCTGCCGTCGACACCGGTGCTGCCGAACCACTTGGCGAGGTGTCCCTGGGAGAGCCCGTCTGCAGCGATCGCCCGACGGATGTCGGCGACGGTTCCCGCGATCCGCTCGGCCCGCTCCGGCGACACGTCCGAGACCACCGACGTCAATCCCGCACCGATGCACGCGAGGGTGGAGACATGCACGTGGTGGGCGTGCTCCTCCCACCAGTCGTAACACGGCCGGTCCCACGAGGCGACGAGATAGTCGACCGTGAGGTCGATGGCATCCTGCCACCGCGAAAGGTCGCCGCCGTGGCGCTCGCGATGCGCGGCGAGTGCCCACAGCCACGTGCCGTAGCCGTCGAGCTGGAAATCCCACCAGTCGTCGTCGCCGTCGCCACCGGCGAACGTGAACCGGGCAGGAAGCATGCGCTCCCCCGCAGGCGGCCTGCCCGCGGCGGATTCCGAGACGATCCACGCGATGTGGTCGGCCCGCTCGGTGAGCACACGGGCGCACCAGTCGAAGAAGCGCTCCGCCGAACCCGTATGCCCCGACGCCGAGACCGCATCGGCGATGAACGAGCCGTCGCGGAACCAGCAGTAGCCGCGATAAGCGGAGAACGTCGGACTCGCCGGATAGGCGCCTTCGGGCGTCTGCAGAGACAGGATGAGGCGGATGCTGTGACGCGCGAGATCGTGGTCGGCAGCGGCAGGCAGGGGCACGGAGGGTTCCTTCGGGGCGGGAGTGGTCCCGCACCCGCGACGGAGTCGACCGTCGCGGGTGCGGGCTGTACTGCGGGGGTGTTACTTGAGCAGACCGTCGACCTCGGCGGCCAGCGCCGGGATCGCCTCGTCGACAGTCGTGCGACCGGCGGCGATCTCGCCGAGGGCGTTGCCGACGGCATCCTGGATCTGCGTCGCGTTCGCGCCGAGCTGCGGGGCCGCGGCGACGTTGTCGAGCGAGTCGAACACGGCGATGCGGTTGGCCGGGGGCGTCTGGTCGAGGTACGGCGCCAGGAGTGCCTCGTCACTGATGGCCGGGAGCTCCCAGCCGGCGCTCAGGCGCACATCGACCATGTCCTTCGAGCTCGTCAGGAACTCGGCCCACTTCTGAGCCGCGTCCTTGTGCTCGCTGGCTTCCGAGACCACCACGGCGTTCGAGAACGTCGCGCTCGCCTTCTGCACGTCGCCCGGCTCGACCGCGATGTCCCACTCGAACGGCAGGTCGCCGACGAGACCGATCATCCAGATGCCGGTCGTCCACATCGCGAGCTTGCCCTCCTTGAAGAGGTTCGTGTCGAAATCCGGCGTGCCGGCGCCGTCGGCGGCAGAGGGCATGACCGTTCCCGACTTCGCCGTGAGCCACTCGGCGGCAGCGCGGCCGGCGTCCGAGTCGAACGCACTGGCGGAGCCGTCCTCCGTGAGGAAGTCACCGCCGGCCTGCTGCACCGCCTTGTAGTACTCGTGGTAGGAGATGGGCTGGTACAGCCCCCAGACTCCCGCGTCCTTGTCGGTGAGCTTCTCGGCCGCGGCCTGCGAGTCGGCCCACGTCCAGTCGGCCGTCGGGTAGTCCACCCCGGCAGCGTCGAACAGCTCCTTGTTGTAGAAGAGCACGACGTTCGAGAAGGAGCTGGGCAGACCGTACTGGGCTCCGTCGACCGCATAGGTGTCGAGCACCCCCTGACGGTAGGCCTCGGCGTCGAAGCCCTCGAAGGGCGCCAGCGCGCCCGAGGCCTGGATGTTGGCGAAGGCGCCGGCATCCACGTCGAAGACGTCGGCCTGGGTGCCGGCAGCGAGGTCGGTCTGCAGCTGCGTGAAGTAGTTGGCGTAGTCGGTCGTGGTGACCTCGACCTTGATGCCGGGGTTGGCGTCTTCGAACGCGTCGACGATCGCCTGCATGTTCTCTTCGTTCCCGCCGTTGGAGATGAAGTTCGCGTAGGTGATCGTCACCTCCTCGGTGCCGGCGGAACCGGACGGGGCGGGGGTGCCCTGGGCGGAGCAGCCCGTGACGGCGATGAGCGCGGCGGCGGCGACGACGCCGACGGCGAGCGGGTTCCTGCTGTTCATGTGAGTGCGATCTCCTTTGATTCGGGTGGTGGTGCAAGGTGGCGGGACTACTTGAGTCCTGCTCCGGCGACGCCCTGGACGATGTATTTCTGGGCGAAGACGTAGAGGGCGAACATCGGGATGATGCTGATGACGGATCCCGCCATGAGCACGTCCCATTGGGTCGAGTACTGCCCCTGCAGACTCGTGAGCGCGACCGGGAGGGTCTGCATCATCGGCTCGCGCAGGATGATGAGCGGCCACAGGAAGCTGTTCCACGTGTTGAGGAACGCGAACACCGCGAGGGTCGCGAGGGCGGGGCGGATGAGCGGCAGGATGATCTGCACGAAGATGCGGAAGTGCCCGGCGCCGTCGAGCGTCGCCGCCTGGTCGAGGTCGTAAGGCACGCTCGTGATCGCCTGCCGCAGCAGGAAAACGCCGAACGCGGTCGCGATGGTGGGGAGGATCGCCCCGGCATACGTGTTGATGAGCCCGAGCGCCTTCATCTCCGCGAACAGCGGCACGATCAGCACCTGGAAGGGGATCATCATCGTCGCCAGATACAGCACGAACAGCGCCCCGCGGCCCGGGAAGGGCATCCGCGCGAAGACGTAGGCGGCCATCGCGCTCGTGATGAGCTGCAGCAGCGTGCTCACCACCGCGATCAGGAGCGAGTTCGCGATGACCCGGCCGAACGGCACCCGTTCGAACAGCTCCGCATACGGCGACAGTGACGGGTCTTCGGGAATGAGGCGCGGTGCGGTCGTGAGGGTCGCCCCGGGAGTGATCGAGGTGACGACCGTCCACACGAACGGGAACACCATGATCACGGCGCCCGCGATCAGGACGAGGTACAGCAGGCCTCGGGTCAGACGGTCAGTCATAGTTCACCCACCGCTTCTGGCCGTAGAACTGCACGAGCGTGACGACGAGGATCACGAAGAAGAGGAGCCACGACAAGGCGGATGCCATGCCCGCCTGCCCGTACCGGAAGGTGAGGTCGTACACCTGCTGCACCACGACCTGGCTGGCGTTGTTGGGACCGCCGCCGGTCATGACGTACACCTGGTCGAACACCTGGAACCCGTTGATGAGCGAAAGCACGACGACGAAGAAGGTAGACGGCGAGAGCATCGGGAGCGTGACGCTGAACAGGCGCCGCCACCAGCCGGCCCCGTCGAGCTCCGCAGCCTCGTAGAGATCAGGGTTGATCGACTGCAGCCCGGCCAGCAGGATCACCATGACGAAGCCGAGGTCCTTCCATGCCGAGGCCAGGATGATGGAGGGCATCGCCCAGGCCGGATCCGACCACCATCCGGGGCCTTCGATGCCGAACCACGCGAGGACGCTGTTGACCACGCCGTTGCTCGGGCTCAGCAGCCAGCGCCAGACGAGCGCGACGACGACCCAGCTGGTGATCACCGGGAGGAAGTACATGCCGCGCAGCCAGGCCCGTCCGCGAAGCCGTGCGTTGAGGGCGAGGGCCAGCGCGAGCCCTCCGACGTAGACGATCGGGAGATAGCCGACGATGTACCAGATCGTGTGCGCGAAGGCATCGCGCGTGGCCGTGTCGGTGAGCAGGCGCGCGTAGTTGTCGAGACCGACCCACTCCATCGGACCGATGAGGTTCCAGGAGTGCAGGCTCGTCCACGCCGCCGAGATCATCGGGGCGATCACGAAGGCCAGGAGCGGCACGAGGCTCGGCAGCAGGAACACCGCCACCGTGAGCGCATACCGGAGCCGCCGCCTCCCGGGGAGACCACGGCGCATCGCGACCGCGGGACCGGGAGCCGCGGCCGTGATCTCGGGGCGGGTGCCGAGCGCTGTCATCGGCGCCCCTCGGCAGGCATGTCGATCGCCGCCACGAGACGCTCACGCACCAGGCGGCCCTGGTCGCCGGCGACCCCCTGGGCGTCGAACGGCGTCGCCAGCACGAGTGCCGCCGCCCCCTGCGCCCACCGATCGTCGTCCCACCGCTCCACTTCGACGCTCACGCCGCGCTTGCCGGGCACGAGCGCGCTGCGCAGGGCTCCGTCGAACGTCGCCGACCAGTGCTGCCACGCCTGCACGCCCTCACCGAGGAGCACGACGACGTCGGGGTCGAGGAGGTTCACGGCCCCGGCGAGCGCGCGGCCGAGCTGGTGTCCGGCGTGGGCGAAGATCTCGCGGGCGTCGGCATTGCCGGCATCCGCGAGGGAACGCAGCTCGTCGATGCCTTCCTCAGGCCCGATGAGACGGATGGAGCGGGCGTCGTTGACGAGCGCGCCCTGACCGATGATCGCTTCGAGGCAGCCACGGTTGCCGCATTGACAGAGGGGCCCGTCCTCCCTGACGGGCACATGGCCGAAGTCACCGGCTCCGCCGGAGCGGCCGCGGATGATCGACCCGTCCGCGATGAGGCCGGCTCCCACACCGTTTCCGACCGTCACGACCAGCACGTTGCCGAAGCGACGCCCTTGACCGAAGAGCTGCTCGGCGGCGCTCAGGGCGTTCACGTTGTTCTCGACGACGACCGGCAGCTCCAGCGCCCGCCGCAGCTGCTCGCCGAGGGGCACCTGCACCCAGCCGAGCTGGGTCGAGTCGACCACGCCGATACCCTGCTGGGCGACCGTGCCGGGCAGCCCGACACCGATGCCGAGGAGCCGCGTGGGGTCCCCCTCGGCGATGAACCCGCGTACGGCGTCGATGAGCTGCGAAGCGGCCAGAGGCGACACGGCATCGAAGGGGTGCACCGCCGCGCGGCTGACGACGCCGTCGATCCCCACCTCCACGAAGGCGACATGGTCGGGCGCGACCTTCACGCCCACGGCAGCGAGGTCCTGGGAGACCAGGCCGAGCAGACGGGCCGGGCGACCGCCGCTGCTGGCGGAGTCGAGCTCTTCGATGAGCCCGTCGGCGAGGAGGTCTCGGGTGAGCTGCGTGACGAGCGCGGGCGAGACTTCGAGCGCACGCGCGAGGTCGGCCCGCGAGGTGGCGCCGTGAGCGCCGAGGTGCGCCAGGATCGCCGTGCGGTTGACGTCGGCCTGGGGTCGCGGTGCGGCCACGTGGACTCCTTTGTTCAGGGCTGAATAAACCCTAGAAGTAAGTCCGAAACAATGTCAAGCACAAACGCTGGCGATCACGAGGCGTCGAATCGACCGGATGACGCGAAGCGCGCGCTCACTTCAGGCCGACGACGGGAACCCCCAGCCATTCCGCGAGATCACGGATCTCGGCATCGACCATCTCCTTCTCCTCTTCGTCGAACGGGACGATCTCGTGCACCGCACCGACGACGAGGGTCTCCTTCTTCTTGTCGAGCTGCGCGTCGAGGAGCCCGGCGAAACGGTCACCGATGAGGATCGGATGGGCGAAGTAGCCGTAGCGACGCTGCGAGGCCGGCTTGAACTGCTCCAGCACGAACTCGAAGTCGAAGAGCTCGACCAGGCGCGGCCGATCGAACAGCATGCGGTCATACGGGTTGAGGATCGCGACCCGTCCGCCGGGATCGTCGTCGAGTGCGGCGAGCGCTGCAGGGTCGACCCGCCACTTCCAGGCGCTCCCCTCGACGCGCGCCTCTTCGCCTGCGAGCCCTACGCCGCTCCAGCTCGACTTCTGGCGCGCAAGGCCCAGCGCCTGCAGCCTGCGGCGTTCGAGCTCGCGCTCGGCCTCGTCGGCGTCGAGCGTGGGAAGGTCGGCCGGATACACCCGCTCGCCGACGTCCCACACGCGCTGACGACCCTCGCGACCCACGATGCCGACCTCGCCCAGATAGGAGAGGAGCTCGAGCATGCGCGGCACCTGATTGGAGCCGTACCAGCCGGCCTCGTTCGTGTGCGCCACCTGACTGGTGTCGGGGATGGCCGACGCCGTCAGCGGGCCTTCGGCGCGCAGCCGCGCGAGCACATCGGCGCGGAACCGCTCGTTGGCGGCCATCCACTCCCTCGCCTGCGCCCGGAACACCCGCACGCGCATGCGCGCGACGAGGGCCGGCATGAGGCTGGCGGCCCAGAACTGCCCGTCGTGCTCGAACAGCAGCCGATCGGTCTCGACGGCCTTGCGAAGCTGGCCCGGTTCGTACGACCACCCGATGCGGCTCCACGGGATGGTCTGCTCGGACGGGGCGATCGTGGCCGTGGGATCGATCTTGATCGAACCGAGCTGCTCGGCGACCTCCACGATGTCGCCCGGTCGCTGCGCGTCGAGCAGCTGGGCGCGCACGGCGAGACGCCGGGCATCGTCGCGAGAGATCTCGTGCATGCCACGACCCTAGCCGCGCCCTGCGACGTCGCCGAGGGACAGGGCGCGGCGCATCCGCCCGCAGCCGGCACCCCTCTGCGGAGTGCCGCGCCGGCGCGGACACCGCCCGGCGCTACGGTCGGAGCGTGAGCGCCTCCCAACCCCCTCGCCCCCGACCCGCTCGCTCCCAGACGCGACGTGCCCGCGCGTCGAGGCGGCGGGCGAAGCGGGTGGCGGCGTCGGGCAGCGACCTCACCGACGCGCAGTGGTTCCGCATCCTCGACGCCTGGGCGCGGTGCGCCTACTGCGGCGCGGAGGGCTCCGCACTGCAGAAGGACTGCGTGCTGCCGATCTCCCGCGGAGGGCGCTACACGATCGACAACGTCGTACCGGCCTGTCGCTCGTGCAACGCGAGCAAGTCGAACGAGGAGGTCACCGTGTGGATGCGGCGGCGCCGTCTCGACGAGCCCGCGTTCCTCCTGCGCTGGTACGAGGTGACCGCGGCGCTGCGGCCGGATGCCGCTACTGATGCCGCTACTGATGCCGCTACTGCGGACGACCGTACTCCTCCAGCCAGCGCAGCCACACCTCGCTGAGCGTCGGATACGAGGGCACAGCGTGCCACAGGCGGGTGATCGGCACCTCGCCGACGATCGCGATCGTGGCCGCGTGGAGGAGTTCCGCCACGTCCTGCCCGACGAAGGTCGCCCCCACGATCACACCGCGGTCGGCGTCGACGACGGCGCGCGCGGTGCCCTCGTAGGCATCGCTGTGCGTGCTCGCCCCCGCCACCCACGACAGGTCGTAGTCGAGCGTGCGCACGCGGATGCCGGATGCCTCGGCCTCCGCCGCCGTGAGACCGACCGCCGCCACCTCCGGCTCGGTGAAGACGACCTGCGGCACCGCGGAGTGGTCGGCGGTGGCGACGTGCGTGCCCCACGGCGACGTGTCGACGTCCCGCCCCCGGGCGCGCGCGGCGATGACGTCTCCGGCGGCCCGGGCCTGGTACTTCCCCTGGTGGGTGAGCAGCACCCGCCCGTTCACATCGCCGACGGCGTACAGCCACTCCGACCCGCGCACCCGCATCGTGTCGTCGACCGAGAGCCACGACCCGGGTTGCAGCCCCACCGTGTCGAGACCCAGATCCGCGGTGCGCGGGACGCGCCCGGTGGCGACCAGCCCTTCGGCGGCTCGCACGGTGCTGCCGTCGCGAAGGGTGACGACGACGTCACCGTCCGCGGCGCCGCCGGCCCGATCGACGCGCTCGACATCGACGCCGGTGCGCACCTGCACGCCCGCTGCGCGCAGCCCCGCCGCGACGCGGTCGCCGGCGAACGCCTCCATGCCCTTCAAGAGCGAGGAGCGCACGAGCATCGTGACCGCCGTGCCGAACGACGCGAACGCCGTCGCCATCTCGCACGCCACGACACCGCCGCCGATGATCACGAGGGATGACGGCACTTCGCGCACGCCCGTCGCCTCGCGGCTGGTCCACAGCTGAGCCTCCGCCAGTCCGGGAGTGTCGGGCAGGAGCGCGGCCGACCCTGTGCACACCGCGACGGCGTGACGGGCGCGCAGCACACGACCGTCGACGGTCACCTCCCGCTCGCCCGTGATCGCCCCGTGCCCGCGCACGAGGTCGATGCCGGCACCCTCCAGCCAGGCGACCTGACCGCTGTCGTCCCACTCGTGCACGATGGCGTCGCGCCGGCGGAGGACGGCGGCCACGTCGACCCCGTCCGTCACCGCCTCGGCCGCACCGGGGGCCTCGCGCGCACCGCGCAGCGCTGATCCGGCGCGCAGCAGCGCCTTCGAGGGCATGCACGCCCAGTAGGAGCATTCGCCACCCACCAGCTCGCTCTCCACGATGACGGCCGAGAGTCCGCCCCTCACCGCGCGGTCGGCGACGTTCTCGCCGACAGGCCCTGCTCCGATCACGATGAGGTCGTACGCTGCAGCATCCACGTGACACAGATACCCGAGTATGACGCCCCGTGCCAACCCCCTGTGCGATGTCGGGGGGATGTGGTTGTCTTTAGAACCGACCGGCTCACCCGGGGGAGGCTGCATGGCGATCGAATTCCGTTCCGTCACGAAACGGTTCGCCGACGGCACCGTCGCTGTCGATGACTTCAGCCTCGTGCTGCCGGCCCACAAGACCACGGTGTTCGTCGGCTCCTCCGGCTGCGGCAAGACCACGCTGCTGCGCATGATCAACCGGCTCATCGAGCCGTCCGACGGCGACATCCTGATCGACGGCGAGAGCATCCGTGGCCGCGACCCCGTGCAGCTGCGCCGCGGCATCGGCTACGTGCTCCAGAACTCCGGCCTCCTCCCGCACTTCACGGTCGCCGAGAACATCGCGACGGTGCCGGTCCTCAACGGCACACCGAAGAAGAAGGCCCGCGAGCGGGCTCTCGAGCTGCTCGACATCGTCGGCCTCGACCGTGCCCTGGCCGACCGCTACCCACGCCAGCTGTCGGGCGGTCAGCAGCAGCGCGTCGGGGTGGCGCGAGGGCTCGCCGCCGACCCGAACATCCTGCTCATGGACGAGCCGTTCGGCGCCGTCGACCCCATCGTGCGCAAAGAGCTTCAGGCAGAGACCCGCAGGCTTCAGCGAGACCTCGACAAGACCGTCGTCTTCGTCACGCACGACATCGACGAGGCGTTCCTGCTCGGCGACCAGGTCGTCATCCTCGAGAAGGGCGCCAAGATCGCCCAGGTCGGCACACCCGACGAGATCATCGAGAATCCGGCGACAGACTTCGTCGCCGAGTTCGTCGGCGTCGAGCGGGGCGCCCGGGCGCTGCGCACGAAGTCGACGCCCCGAGGCACCGTGCTCGTCGACTCCGCCGGGCGCACACAGGGCGTCCTCGTCAGCGAAGACCCGTCGGCCACCGATGACGCCGACGACCGTCTCGACGTGCGAGGAGCACCGCAGGGGGCACGCTCGTGAACTGGGTGCTCGACAACCTCGAGCTCATCGCGAACCTCACGCTCGTGCACCTGAGGCAGAGCATCATCCCTATCCTGCTGTCGTTCGTCATCGCACTCCCTGTCGGGTGGGTGGCGTGGCGCTACACGTCGCTGCGCGGCGCCACGCTCACGACGGTCGGCCTCCTCTACACGATCCCCTCGCTCGGCCTCTTCGTCCTGCTCGCGAGCCTCGGCACCGGCTTCAGCGAGACGACGCTCATCATCGCGCTCACCATCTACGGAGTGGCCATCATGACCCGCTCCGTCACCGACGGCCTCGACGCGATCGATCCCGCCACGCGCGCGGCGGCCGTCGCGGTCGGCTTCGGGCCGTGGCGGCGGTTCTGGACGGTCGACTTCCCCCTCTCCGGACCGGTCCTGCTCGCGGGCCTCCGGGTCACCGCCACCTCGACGATCTCGCTCGCCACGGTCGGCATCCTCATCGGCGTGCAGAACCTCGGCTATCTCTTCACCAACGGCTATCAGCGGCGCATCGTGGCCGAAGTGCTGTCGGGAGTCGTGGCGGTCGTCGTCATCGCGCTGCTCATCGATCTCCTCCTCGTCGTCGTCGGGCGGATGCTGATGCCGTGGCTGCCCCGCCGGCGCGAAGGCGCCGCCGCCTCCCGGCGTGTACTCGCGGAGGCGACCGCATGAACCTCTTCGCCGACGCCTTCGCGTGGATCTTCTCTCCCGACCGGCTCACCTCGTCGCTCCCGCTCCCCCTCGCGATCTGGCAGCATCTCGCCTTCACGTTCGGCTCCGTCGCGATCGCCGCCCTCATCGCCATCCCGCTCGGCTGGCTCATCGGCCACACCGGCAGGGGCCGCGAGATCGCCGTGGCGCTGTCGGGAGCGGCGCGCGCACTGCCCTCGCTCGGGCTCGTGCTGCTGCTGGTGCTCGTCATCGGCGTCATCTACAAGACCGAAGCGGCCGTCGTCTCGTTCGTCCTCCTCGCGATCCCCTCGATCCTCGCGGGGGCGTATGCGGGATTCGAGGCGATCGAACGGAGCGTGATCGATTCCGGCCGCGCCGTCGGCATGACCCCCTGGCAGGTGCTCTGGAAGATCGAGGTGCCGCTCGGTCTCCCCCTCCTCATCGGGGGCATCCGCTCCGCTGCGCTCCAGGTCGTCGCCACCGTCACCATCGCCGCCTACATCGGGCTCGGCGGCCTCGGCTTCTACTTCATCCAGGGCATCCAGCTCCGCCGGTTCGATCAGGTGCTCGGCGCCGCGCTCGTCGTCGTCGCTCTCGCCCTCCTCCTCGACGGCGTCTTCGCGCTGCTCCAACGGCTCGTCGTCCCCCGCGGGGTCCGCGTGCGCGCCGACGCGTCGGGCAACGACGCCCCCACCCGCTCAGCACCCGGACGGTCAGCCCCCGGCGGATCGACCCCCGTCCGCCGCGGAGACGATGCGTCCCTCGCGCCGGCCACCGCGACCGGCTCCGCCTGACCTCCCCACCCGCAAACCCGCCTCACAGCACCGAAGAATACGAAAGAAAGGTCCGCACCATGACCCGCATCCGCTCCCGCCTTACCGCGGCGGTGGCCCTCACCGCCGCCGCAGCGCTCGCCCTCGCCGGCTGCGCCTCCTCCGACCCGCTCGGCGGCTCGACCGGCACCCCGCCCGCATCGGGTTCGGCATCCGACACCATCGTCGTGGGCTCGCAGGCCTACTACTCGAACGAGATCATCGCCGAGATCTACGCACAGGCCCTCGAGAACGCCGGCTACACCGTCGAGCGACGCTTCCAGATCGGTCAGCGCGACGTCTACATCCCGTCACTCGAAGACGGCAGTGTCCAGGTCTTCCCCGAGTACACCGGAAACCTTCTGCAGTTCTTCGACCCGGAGACGACCGCCACCACGTCCGACGACGTCTACGCCGCCCTCCAGGAAGCGCTGCCCGACGGACTCACCGTGCTCGACCAGTCGCCCGCGACCGATCAGGACTCCTACAACGTCACCAAGGCGTTCGCCGACGAGAACAACCTCACCTCGATCGCCGACCTCGCCGGCATCGACGGGCTCACCCTCGGCGGCGCGCCGGAGCTGGAGGAGCGCCCCTACGGCCCGAAGGGCCTCAAAGAGGTGTATGGCGTCGACGTGACCTTCTCGCCCACCGCCGACACGACCGTCGACGAGCTGGTGGCCGGCAACATCCAGGTCGCCAACGTCTACAGCGCCGACCCGCTCATCCAGACGCAGAACCTCGTCACGTTGGAAGACCCGAAGGGCCTGTTCCTCGCGTCCAACGTGGTGCCGGTCGTCAACGCCGGCATCGCCGACGAGATCGCCGACATCATCAACCCCATCAGCGCTGCCCTGACCCCCGAGGGTCTCGTCGCGCTCAACGTCGAGTCGACGCAAGACCAGCGTTCGTCGGCCGACATCGCCGCCGACTGGCTCGCCGACAACAACCTCATCTGAGCCGGTTCCGCCGCACACACGCAGAACGCCCCCGGGATCCCTCCCGGGGGCGTTCTCCCTGTGGTCGCCGCGGACCGCCGACCGGCTAGGCGGTCGGCGAGACGATCAGAAGGCGCGAAGCGTGGCGTGCAATCCACCGTCGATCCGGTCACGCCGGAGGATGCCGCGTCGGCGCAGCACGGGCACCAGCTCATCGAGCGTGCGATGGATCGTCACCGGGTGAAGGTCACCCCACAGCAGCACACCGTCGTTCCCCCACTCGCCGAGCTCCTCGATGAGGTCGGCGAACTCCTCCGCCGTGCCCACGAAGCCGGAGCGGTCGCTCATGCGGCCGAGCCGGGCGAGCGATGCCAGGTGCACCCGCAGCGGGGTCGAAGCGACATCCCGGTCGCCCGTGAGGCGACGGATGCTCCCCTGCGACACGTGCTCCCCGAAGATGGCCACATCGAGCGGCGCATCGAGATCAAGGGCCGTCAGGTCGGTCTCGAGGTCGCTCGACTGCCGCCGCGCGATCGTGCGCAGCGTCTCGTCATCGGGATCAGCAGACGCGGCGACGAGCCGGTCGGCCTCGGCGGCACTTGCCACGATCGTCGGCTGAATGGCGAACAGGATGGCGATGTCATCGGCCGACCTGCCGCGCTCGGCGGCCGCAGCGTGGATGCGGGCACGGTATTCGCGCACGCTCTGCTCGTGCAGAGGCGCAAGGGCGAGCTGGATGTCGGAGTTCGCTCCGGCGAACGCGAGCCCTCGACCCGACCCGCCGGGCGAGGCGATCACCGGCTCGCCGTGCTCGAAGGGGATCGCGTTGAGCGGACCGTCGAAAGCGAAGTACTCGCCGCGGTGACGCACGGCATCCAGGCGCGTCCCGTCGGCGTAGACCCCCGTGCGCGCATCGGCCACGAGAGCACCCTCGCCCCAGCTGCGCCACAGCGACCGCACGCCGGCCAGCCACTCCTCCGCGCGGTCGTAGGCGGCGTCGTGGCCGAGCTGTGGCGCATCGCCGAAATGCCGAGCGCTGCCGGTGTCGGTGACGACGTTGAGCCCGAGCCGGTGACCGCTCAGATGCTGCAGCGTGGCGAACTGGCGCGCGCCCGTGTAGGGGAGGACGGCGGCAGGATTGACCGTGGGGATCACGCCCAGGTGCGTCGTCGCCTGGAAGAGGTAGGGCGCGAGGAGGAGCGGATCGTGCTTCGGGCCGCCGAAGGCATGCCGCACCCGAAGGTCGATCGTCTCGGCCGACCCCAGCGAGGGGGCGTCTTCGATGAGCACGAAGTCGAAACCCGCCTGCTCCAGCTCCCGCGCCGAGTGCTGGTACAGGTCGGCTCGGGTCCACGACCAGTCCCAGTCGAGCGCCGGCGACCCCCACCCGTGCGGACCGAACCCGCGGGCGAGGAACCAGCCGAAGTGCTGCAGCCGGCTCATACCGAGACCGCCACAGACGTGGGCGCGCTCGACCCGCTCTCCTCACCCTCGACCGCGGGCGCGACCCCCGCGTCGGCCGCCGTCGCGGCCACGAGCGGCGACAGCGCTCGGTCGAGATCGGCGATGAGATCGGCGACGTCTTCGATGCCGACGGAGATGCGCAGCGTTCCCGGGAACACCCCCACCGCGGCGCGCTCCTCCGGCGTCGCGTGCACGTGACTCGTCGATGCCGGATGCAGGATGAGCGACCGCACATCGCCCAGGTGGGTCATATGGGTGAACACGTCGAGGGCTTCGACGACGCGGCGCGCCTCGCCCTCGGCACCGGCGACCGTGAAGGTGAAGACCGAGCCATACCCGTCGGGGAGGAGCTCGGCGGCCCGAGCGTGATCGCGGTGCGAGGGGAGCCCGGCGTAGTCGACCGACGCGATCGCCGGGTGGCCCTCCAGCCAGCGTGCGATGGCCAGGGCGTTCGCCGACTGCCGTTCCACGCGCAGGCTCAGGGTCTCGATCCCCTGTCCGATCAGGAAGGCGGTCAGCGGCGACAGGGTCGGTCCCAGCCTCGGCGCCACCGTCTCGCGTGCGTAGGCGATGCGCGCATCGCCGCCGGCGCGGTCGGCGACGCTCGGCGCGCCGCCACGCCCGGGCGCGACGAGGTGCGGCAGACGCTCGGCGGATGCGGCGGCGTCGAAGCGGCCGCTGTCGACGATCACACCCCCGATCACGGCTCCCTGCCCGGCGAGGAACTTGCTGGCCGAGTGCACGACGACGTCCGCACCGTGCTCGATGGGTCGGAGGAGATACGGGGTGGCGAACGTGTTGTCGACGACGAGAGGGATGCCGTGGCGTCGCCCGACGGCGGACACCGCGGCGATGTCGAGGATCCGGTTGGTGGCGTTGGAGATCGACTCCGCGAAGAGGGCCGTCGTGCGCGGCCCGATGGCCGCCTCCCACGCCGCGGGGTCGTCGATGTCGTCGACGAAGTCGGCGGTGATGCCGAAGCGGGCGAGGTTGTCGACGATGAGCCCTCTCGTGCCCTCGTAGATGTGGCGCGAGACGACGAGGTGGTCGCCGGCCCCGGCGAGCGTGAGCAGCGCGACCGACGTCGCCGCCTGACCGCTTGCGAGCAGGAGGGCCTGCGTGCCGCCCTCCAGCGAGGCGATGGCGCCTTCGACCGCGTCGATCGTGGGGTTTCCGATGCGCGTGTACGCGTATCCCTCACCGGCACCGAAATGCGCCTCGGCGGCCTCGTACTCGTCGAAGCTGAAGCCCGCGGTGAGGTAGATCGGCGTCGCGCGCGGGGTCGACGAGCCGATCCGTCCGCGCTCGTGCACCTGCCGCGTCGTGAACCCTCTGCCCGCCATGACCGTCCCTTCGTGTCGACAGTCATCTTCGGCCCGGGGGGTCTCGTCGGCCTATTCGCGGTGTCGTCGTGTTACGCCCGTCACGGCCGGGCGGCGGCATCCCAGCGGCGCAGAGCGCGCTCGGCGAGGAACGTCACCCACTTCGAGGGCTCACCCGGCTCGACGTCGTGCGCGATCCACGTGTCGCCGCCGAACTTCCACCCCTGCACCCAGCGACCGTCTTCCCCGCGGGCCGACCGCAGGCGTTCGACGGCTTCGGCCGCCCGCTGGTCGGGTGGCGTGCCGTCCCACACCGCCGAGTCGGTGATGTGATCGACCGCCTTCAGCAGCGTGAACGGCGCCCGATAGGGCACGACGATGAGATCCGCCCACGGCCCGACCCGTTCGCCGGTCGTGAGCCGGTACCGGAGGCGGCGGCTGAGGAGATACTCCTCGCCGCGGTGGCGCGCCTCTCGTACGCTCGTGTCGCCCGTGAGCTGCTCGTACGCGAGGAGTCCGCGGACGGCGTTGATCGTGGAGTGGAACGACGAGCGCACCGATCCCTCCACCCACTCACAGTTCCATCCGCCGTCTTCCATCGCATGGTCGATGAACCACCTCGCGAGGGCCGACATGTCGAGCCCGAGCCAGGCGCCGTTGGCGAGGGTCATCGCGTTGATGCAGACATCGACCTCACCGTCCCAGTAGGGAAGGTCGTCGTACTCCCACCGGCAGTTGCGACGCAGCAGCTCCGCCGTCCCGTCGAGTGCTGCCGCGTCGAGTCCACCCTCGCGCAGGCTCGTGAGCGTCCAGGTGGTCGCGGTGTAGGGCTGCTCGTTCTGGGGCGGCTGCTCGGTCATGTCGGCGGGGAAGAACGCTCCGCCCGCCCATTGCCCATCGGCGTCCTGGTGAGACAGCAGCGCGGCGCCCGCCCCTTCCGTGGCGACGCGTGCCCGCGTCTGGCGCCACACCTGTTCGGGCGCGTCGAGCAGGTCGCGCTCGACCTGCCAGCGCAGCATCGGGTCGGAATCCCGCAGCCACTCGAGCGTCTCGGAGGAGGTCATGGGCACACGGTACGCCGCGGCGCCGACATCGTCATTCGCGGAAGTCGTCATTCGCGGAAGTCGTCGGGGTCGACGTCTTCGAGGAAGCGGTGGAACTCCTCGACCGCCTCCTCCTCCTCTCCCTGGACGATGAGGCCGGGGACGCCGGCCTCCTCCAGCACGTCGTCGGCGACGAACAGGGGTGCGCCGGTGCGGCTGGCGACAGCGACGGCATCCGAGGGCCGTGCGTCGACGACGTGCACGGCACCGCCCGACATCATCTGGATCTCGGCGTAGTAGGTGCCGTCTTCGATGCGGGTCACCTCCACGCGCTCCACGACCGCGCCGAGCTCTTCGAGGAGCGCGCGGATGAGATCGTGCGCCAGCGGCCTCGGTGTCGTGGCGCCTTCGACCGCGATGAGGATGCTGGTGGCCTCCTGCGCGCCGATCCAGATCGGCAGCACACGGTCGTCACCGGGAAGGCCCGCGAGAGGTTTGAGGAGGATGACATGCTGGCCCGCGCCGTCGAGCGCGACGCCTGCGACGCGAACCTGGACCATCTCCCACCTCCGATCTGCGCACATCGTACGCAGACACGGGGGCCGCCGTCTCGGGGGTCAGCGGCGAGCGAGCCGCACCAGCGCGTCGCCCGTGAGCCGCTGCGTGGTCCACTCGTCCATCGCCACCGCGCCGATCGCGCGGTAGAACGCGATCGACGGGGCGTTCCAGTCGAGCACGGTCCACTCGAAGCGCCCGTACCCGCGCGTCACGCAGACGTCCGCGAGGGCGCACATGAGCGCCTTCCCGTACCCGCGACCCCGCTCCGACTCATCGACGTAGAGGTCTTCGAGCCAGATGCCGTGACGTCCGGTCCAGGTCGAGTAGGTGACGAACCAGACCGCGATCCCGACGACCCGCCCCTCTCGCTCCACCACATGGGCGAACACCTGAGGCTGTGGTCCGAACAGGCTCGCGGCGAGGCCGTCGAGCGTTTTCTCCACGGCATCCGGTTCGCGCTCGTACACCGCGAGCGCGTGGATGAGCCGGAGGATGCCGGCCTCGTCGCCCGGTTGCGCCGCGCGCACCACGGCGCCATCGGCCAGGGGCGTCGCGGGGCCCGGAGAAGACGCGGATGCCGTGGGATTCGTCACCCCGCGAGCGTACCGGTCATCCCCTCGCGAGCACCTCGCCGTGCGGCATGAGGAACCAGCCGTCTTCGCTCGCGGCCCATTCGAGCCATGCCGCGCTGATGCGCTCGAGCGCGGCACGATCGGCGATCCCGAGCCGGAGCACGTTTTCGGCGAACGAGGAGTGGAGCGCTCGCTCCGCCCATGCACCGCCCCACCAGTCGCGGGCCTCCGGCGTCTCGAACAGCCAGAGGGATGCCGATGAGCGGACGTCGGCGAACCCTGCCGCCCGCGCCCAGGACTTGAGCTGCCGACCCGCCGCCGGGTCGCCGCTGGTGCCGCGGTGCGCGGCGAGGTAGACCTCGCGCCACTCGTCGAGACCGGGGATGCGGGGCCACCAGATGGTGCCCTCGTAGTCGACATCGCGCACGGCGACGACGCCGCCGGGGGCGACGACCCTGCGGAACTCGCGCAGGGCGTCGACGGGCCGGGTCAGGTGCTGCAGCACCTGGTGGGAATGCACGACGTCCCACGTGTCGTCGGGAGATGAGAGGGCGTAGGCGTCGTCGACGGCGTACGAGAGGTTCTCGACCCCCGCGGCGACGCGATCGGCCTCGGCATGGGCGACGACGTCGGCCGACGCGTCGATGGCGTGCACGACACCGGGGGCGACGATGCGCGCGAGGTCGACGCTGATGGTGCCAGGACCTGCCCCCACATCGAGAACCGAGGTTCCGGGGGCGAGCTCGGGAAGCAGGTACGCCGCGGAATTCTCCACCGTGCGGCGCCGGTGCACACGGAGCACGCTCTCGTGGTGCCCGTGGGTGTACTCGTCGGCCATCAGCCCATCTTGGACCACGCGCGAACGGTCGGACGCTTCATGACAGAACAGCTCCGGAGCGAAGACGCGCGCGCACGTTCCGTCACATGTCGGCGGGCGTCCACTCCGAGATCTCGTCGAGATCGGCGACCTCGTCGGCGGTGAGCTCCACGCGCGCGCCGTCGAGGAGATCGGCGACCTGCGACACCTTCGACGCCGAGGCGATCGGGGCGACGAGGCCGGGCTTCGAGCGCAGCCAGCCGAGGGCGACGGCCGCCATCGAGACGCCGTGCCGCTCGCCGATGCGCTCCATCGCGTCGAGGATGAGGAGACCCTGCGGCGTGGCGTAGGCGGCGGCCGCCTTGGCGCGCGGCGACGGCTGTCCTTCCGCCTCGGGCGAGCGGTACTTGCCGGTGAGGAAACCCTTCGCGAGCGCGAAGTAGGGCACGATCCCGAGGCCGAGCTCACGCGCGGCGGGAAGGATGTCGGCCTCGATCTCGCGGTGGACGAGGTTGTAGTGCGGCTGCACGGCGACCGGCTCGGCGACACCGAGCTCGCGGGCGATGCGCACCCACTCGCGGATGCGGTCGGCCGAGTAGTTCGAGACGGCCGTGTACCGCACGAGTCCGTCGGAGACGAGCTGCCCGAACGCGGCGACCGTCTCCTCCAGCGGGGTCTCGGCGTCGTCGAAGTGCGCATAGTAGAGATCGATCGCCTCGACCCCCAGGCGTCGCAGGGACGCCTCTGCGGCGCCGCGCACGGTGGATGCCGAGAGCCCGCGGAACTCAGGATGCTGGCTGACCTTGGTGGCCACGACGACGTCGTCGCCGGGCCGCAGGCCGCGCGCGGCGATCCACTCGCCGATGATGGTCTCGCTCTCGCCTCCTCGATGACCGGGGACCCACGCGCTGTAGGAGTCGGCGGTGTCGATGAAATCGCCGCCGCCTGCGCGGAAGGCGTCGAGCACGGCGAACGACTCGTCGCGGTCGGCGGTCCAGCCGAAGACGTTGCCGCCGAGGGCGAGGGGGAAGACGTCGAGGTCACTGTTTCCGATGCGGGGCATACCGCGAGACTACCGACGCGCGGAAGGGGGTCGGGCCGCCTGCGTCAACCGCGCGCCGCATCTCTGCCGTGCATCGATCCTCGGCATCCATTCAGCGGAATGAATCCGGTCGGCGTAACGTTTCTCCCGTCATGCAACGCTTCGGAACGCTCTCCTTCGGCCACTACGGACCGCTCGGCCAGGGCCGCGAACTCACCGCGCAGGACTCGATGCGCCAGGCCGTCGACCTCGCCCAGGGCATGGACGACCTCGGCGTCAACGGCGTGTACTTCCGTGTGCACCACTTCGCCCGCCAGCAGGCCTCGCCCATGCCGCTGCTCGCGGCGATCGCGGCCACGACAGAGCGCATCGAGATGGGCACCGGCGTCATCGACATGCGTTACGAGAACCCGCTCTACCTCGCCGAGGAGGCCGCGGCCGTCGACCTGCTGTCGGGTGGCCGGCTCGCGCTCGGCGTGAGCCGCGGGTCACCCGAGACGGTCGTGCGCGGCTACGAGGCCTTCGGCTACACCGGCTCCACCGACCCCCGCGGCGCCGACATGGCCCGTGAGAAGTTCGAGCTGTTCCTCCGAGCGATCGACGGCGAGCCGCTCGCGGAGCGCGACCCGCAGAGCCCGTTCGGCGGAGGCCGGGGCGGGCAGCGCATCGAACCGCACTCCGAGGGGCTCCGCTCCCGCATCTGGTGGGGCGCGGGCACGCGTGAGACGGCCGAATGGGCGGGACGCCAGGGCGTCAACCTCATGTCGTCGACGCTCGTGACCGAGGCCGACGGACGCCCCTTCGACATCCTGCAGGCCGAGCAGCTCGACCTGTTCCGCGCCGCCTGGCGCGACGCGGGGCATGCGGGCACCCCGCGCACCTCGGTGAGCCGTTCCGTCTTCCCCATCACCACCGCCGAAGACGAGCTGTACTTCGGACATGCGGCCGAAGGCGACGGCATCGGCTACATCGACGGGTTCCGCTCCACGTTCGGCAAGACCTACGCAGCCGCGCCCGACGTGCTCGTCGAGCAGCTGCGACAGGACGCCGCGGTGATGTCGGCCGACACGCTCATGCTCACGATCCCCAGCCAGCTGGGCGTGGAGTTCAACCTCCGCATCGTCGAGTCGTTCGCGAAGCACGTCGCCCCGCATCTGGGGTGGCAGTCCACGCGAGGCTGATCTCGGGGAGCCGGTTCCGGCCTGACGGGGCCTGGTCGGGCACTAGCGGTTCGCGCGCGATCCGCAAGCCCCCTGGAATCCGTCGCGTCGGTCGGTAACGTGCACGCCACCACGAGGCGTGCCGCCGACCGGCGCGCCGGAACGGAGCACACGCGATGACCGACCCCGAACCTCAGCTCACGACGCGGCAGGGGCACCCCGTCTTCGACAACCAGAACCAGCGCACCGTGGGAGCGCGGGGCCCGGCGACGCTCGAGAACTACCACTTCCTGGAGAAGATCAGCCACTTCGACCGCGAGCGCATCCCCGAGCGCGTCGTGCACGCGCGCGGCTTCGTCGCGTTCGGGTATTTCGAGGCGACCGGGATGTGGGGAGACGAGCCCATCTCGCGCTACACGCGGGCGAAGCTCTTCCAGCAGCCCGGCAAGCGCACCGATCTCGCGGTGCGCTTCTCGACCGTCATCGGCGGCAGGGACTCCTCGGAGACCGCCCGCGACCCTCGGGGTTTCGCGGTGAAGTTCTACACCGAAGACGGCAACTGGGACCTCGTCGGCAACAATCTCGGCGTCTTCTTCATCCGCGATGCGATCAAGTTCCCCGACGTCATCCACTCGCTCAAGCCCGACCCGGTCACCTTCCGTCAGGAGCCCGCCCGCATCTTCGACTTCATGTCGCAGACCCCCGAGTCGATGCACATGCTGGTCAACCTGTTCAGCCCTCGCGGCATCCCCGCCAACTACCGCACGCAGCAGGGGTTCGGGGTGAACACCTACAAGTGGGTCAACGGGCAGGGCGAGACGAAGCTGGTGAAGTACCACTGGATGCCGTCGGCCGGCGTCAGCTCGATGACCGAGGCGGATGCCGCGGCGGTGCAGGCGAACGATCTCGGTCACGCCTCCCGCGACCTGTACGAGGCGATCGAGCGCGGCGAGTTCCCCGAGTGGGAGCTGCGCGTGCAGATGATGGACGACCACGACCACCCCGAGCTCGACTTCGATCCGCTCGACGACACCAAGGTGTGGCCCGAGAACGAGTTCCCGCCGAGGCCCATCGGGAAGATGGTGCTCGATCGCAACGTGTCGAACTTCTTCGCCGAGAACGAGCAGATCTCCTTCGGCACGGGCGTGCTGGTCGACGGACTCGATTTCTCCGACGACAAGATGCTGGTCGGCCGTACCTTCTCGTACTCCGACACCCAGCGCTACCGCGTGGGGCCGAACTACCTGCAGCTCCCGGTGAACGCCCCGAAGCACGTCCGGGTGGCGACGAACCTGCGCGACGGGCAGATGGCGTACCACCAGGATGCCGGGGGCGAGAACCCGCACGTCAACTACGAGCCGTCGATCACGGGCGGCCTGAGCGAGGCGCCGCCCCCGGCCCACGAGGAGCAGGGCCCGGAGATCGTCGGGAGGCTGACGCGCAAGCGGATCCCGCGGACGAACGACTACCTGCAGGCCGGCCAGCGATACACGCTGATGGAGGACTGGGAGCGCGACGACCTGGTGCGCAACTTCGTCGACGTCGTCTCGCAGGCGGCGCGAGCGGTGCAGGAGCGGATGCTCTGGCACTTCTACATGATCGACGACGACCTGGGGCGACGGGTCGGCGACGGCCTCGGCATCGGTCTCGCCGAGATCAAGGACCTGGGGCCGCTCGCGACCCAGACCCTCACCGACGAGGAGCTCGAACGGCTGGAGAACCTGGGCAACAACGGTCCCCGGGATGTCACCGGCCTGCAGATGACCCACTGCGTGCCGAACACCCGGGCCGTCATGGTCTGAGCAGGCTCCGACGGCCCTTCGCGCACCCGCGCGGAGGGCCGTTTCCTTTCTGACGGGAACCGTGAATAATAGTGGTATGACCACAGGCCGCCCGGCGGGCTACAGCGCCATCTCCAGCTACTCTCGCGTACAGCTGCTGCATCTCATCCAAGACCAGCCGCAGCGCACGATCAGCGAACTCGTCGCGGCCACCGAACTCCACCCCAACACGGTGCGCGAGCACCTGCAGCGTCTGATCGACGACGGCTACATCGTCGCCGAGACCGAGCGACGCACGACCCGCGGACGCCCGCGCGTGCTCTACAGCGCCGCCGACGGGATGACGGCATCCAGCGAAGTGCAGCGGCGCAAGGTCAAGGAGTCCGCAGCACGCGGCGACCTCATGCGCCGGGTGCTGCCCGGTGCGACCCCCCACCTCGAGCAGGCCGCACTCCACCAGGTCGACGCCCTCGTCGACGACCTGCTCGACGCCGGTTTCGACCCCCTCGTCGACGAGAAGGCACTGACCGTCGACCTCACCCCGTGCGCCCAGGCCGAGGCCCAGGCCGCACACCGCTCCGTGCTCTGCCAGGTCCACATCGGGCTCATGCAGAGCGTGCTCACCGAGGCCGGCGGTCCCCTGTCGGTCGAGGGCATGCGCCCGTCCTGCGACCCGCGGGAGTGCGTCGTGCAGCTCACCCACGCCGCATCCGCGGGCTGATCCACCCACTGGTCTTTTTCACGGCTCGACAGCCGAATCGCGAACGGTCGCGTCAGTACCGTCACTTCCACAAGAAGACACGCGAAGAAAGGCGTCCGCAATGGACTTCCTGGACCCCCTGCTCCTGGCCCGATGGCAGTTCGGTCTCACGACGCTCTACCACTTCATCTTCGTTCCGCTGACCCTCGGGATGTCGCTGTTCGTCGCGATCTTCCAGACGATGTGGTATCGCACGGCGGACGTGAAGTGGCTCCACCTCACGCGCTTCTTCGGCAAGATCTTCCTCATCAACTTCGCGATGGGGATCGTCACCGGCATCGTGCAGGAGTTCCAGTTCGGCATGAACTGGTCGTCGTACAGCCGCTTCGTCGGCGACGTGTTCGGCGCACCGCTCGCGTTCGAAGGCCTCATGGCGTTCTTCTTCGAAGCCACCTTCATCGGGCTGTGGATCTTCGGCTGGAACCGCCTGCCCCGCGGCATCCACCTCGCCACGATCTGGATCACCGTGTTCGGCACGTGGCTGTCGGCCTACTTCATCCTCGCGGCCAACGCGTTCATGCAGAACCCCGTCGGCTACAAGATGTCGACCGAGGGCCACCGCGCCGAGATGGCCGACTTCGGGGCCGTGCTGCTGAACCCGGTCGCCCTCACGCAGTTCCCGCACACGATCTTCTCTGCCCTGATGTTCGCCGCCGGCGTCATGATCGCCGCCGCCGCGTGGCACCTGCGCCGCCGTCAGCACGACGAGACGATGCGTCCCGCGCTGAAGCTCGGCCTGTGGACCATGGTGCTCGCCTTCGTCGGCGTCGCGCTCTCCGGCGACCAGCTGGGCCTCGTGATGGTCGAGACGCAGCCGATGAAGATGGCTGCCGCCGAGGCGATGTTCGATTCCGCGTGCGGCGCCGACGCCTCCTTCTCGCTGTTCTCGATCGGCACCCCTGACGGCACCGCGGAAGTCTGGTCGCTGCGCGTGCCCTACCTGCTCGCCTTCCTGTCGACCCACACGCTCGACGGCTGCGTCGAAGGCATCAACGACCTCAACATGCTCTACACGCAGGAGATGTTCCCGCAGTTCGCCGACCAGGTCGACGGCAACTTCGCGCCCATCCTCTGGATCACCTACTGGTCGTTCCGATGGATGATGGGCTTCGGCGGCCTCGCCGCGCTCGTCGCCGTCGTGGGCCTCTGGGTCACGCGCAAGAAGGCCACCCGCCCCGTCGCCGACTGGATGTGGAAGGTCGCCATCTGGCAGGCGCCGCTCGCGCTGCTCGGCATCCTCGTGGGCTGGATCTTCACCGAGATGGGCCGCCAGCCCTGGATCGTATTCGGTCTCATGCTCACCGAAGACGGCGTCTCTCCGAGCGTGCCCGGGTGGACCGTGCTCGTCTCGCTCGTCGCCTTCACGCTGATCTACCTGATCCTCGCGGTGGTGGAGTTCGGGCTCATCGTCAAGACCGTCAAGACCGGCCCCGAGCCCCTCCCCGGCCCCGACGACCCGCAGCCCTCCGAGCTGTCCATCGAACAGACCCCGACGACGGTCTACTAGGAGCACGTCATGGATCTCGCCTACCTCTGGTTCTTCATCGTCGGAGTGCTGTTCGTCGGCTACTTCGTGCTCGACGGCTTCGACTTCGGCGTCGGGATGTCGCTCCCCTTCCTCGGCAAGGACGAAGTCTCGCGCCGCCAGGTCATCAACACGATCGGCCCCGTCTGGGACCTCAACGAGACCTGGGTGATCGTCGCCGGCGCGTGCCTGTTCGCCGCCTTCCCCGAGTGGTACGCGACCCTCTTCAGCGGCTTCTACCTGGCGCTGCTGCTGATCCTCCTCGCGCTCATCGCCCGCGGAGTGTCGTTCGAATACCGCCACCAGCGCGATTCGCTGCAGTGGAAGCGCCGCTTCGACACCATGATCGTCGTCGGCTCGGCAGTGCCCGCCTTCCTCTGGGGCGTCGCCGTCGGCAACATCGTGCAGGGCGTGCCGATCGGCCCCGACCACGAGTTCACCGGGTCGCTCCTCACCCTGCTGAACCCCTACGGCCTGTGGGTCGGTGCCACCACCCTCATGCTGTTCTTCCTTCACGGCGTGTACTTCGTGGGGCTCAAGACCGACGGCCAGGTGCATCACGACGCCCAGCTGCTCGGCAAGAAGCTCGCCCTGCCCACCGTGCTGCTGGCAGCGGGAACGGTCATCTGGACGGTCATGATCGCCGCGGTCCGCGAGGCGCCGCTGCTGTGGCTGGTCATCGCGTGCGGTGTCATCGCCGCCGTCTCGCTCCTCGCCTCGGTCGCGTTCAACTGGGTCGACCGCGACGGCCGCGCCTTCGCCGCCGGCGCCGTGACCATCGTGTTCGCGGTGCTGACGCTGTGGCTCGCGCTGTTCCCGTTCGTGATGCCGTCGTCGACGAACATCGACGACAGCCTCACGATCGCCAACGCCTCCAGCACCGAGCTGACGCTGCAGATCATGAGCTGGGCGGCCCTCATCTTCCTGCCCATGGTGCTGCTCTACCAGGGATGGACGTACTGGGTCTTCCGCAAGCGCGTCACCCGGTCGGTCATCGAGACGGCCGACGCGGCAGCAGCCCACTAGACACCCCGACGCGCACCACGCGCACCGGCCGACGACGCCCGTTCGCCCCTCCCGCCGATCCGGCGCGGAGGGACGAGCGGGCGTCACGGTAAGGCAGGATCGAAGCATGGCAGTGACGGAGCAGGATGCCGCGCCTCGGCGCAGCAGACCCGTCGACCCGCGACTCCTGCGCTACGCCACGGCATCCCGCGGCTATTTCGTCGCGGCGGCGGCGATCAGCACCGGCCAGACGCTCGTCATCATCGCCTTCGCGTGGCTGCTGACCCGCGCCATCACGGATGCCGTCGCCGGGGCAGACCTCCGCACGACCCTCGTGTTGCTGGCAGGCGTCGTGGCGCTCCGGGCGCTGCTCATCTGGGCCCGCGATGCCGTGTCGGCGCGGGCGGCCGCTCGCGTGCAGATGCAGCTGCGCGAGCGCCTCGTGACGGCGGTCGGCGTGCTCGGACCCGAGTGGCTCGCCGCTCACAACAGCGCGCGCCTGGCCGTGACGGCGGGCCGGGGGCTCGAGGCCCTCGACGCGTACTTCGCGCGGTACCTGCCGCAGCTGGTGCAGACGATCATCGCGACGCCGGTGATCATCGCGGTCATGTGGTGGCAGGACTGGCTGTCGGGGCTCACGGTGGTGCTGACCATCCCGCTCATCCCCCTCTTCATGGCGCTCATCGGACTCGCGACGCGTGCGGTGCAGCAGAAGCAGTGGCAGACCCTCGGGCGCCTCGCCGCACGCTTCTCCGACACGGTGCAGGGCCTTGCCACCCTGAAGATCTTCGGTCGCCAGCATCGCGCCGTCAGCTCGATCCGCACGGTCACCCACACCTACCGGCGCGAGACGATGCGCGTGCTGAAGGTGTCGTTCCTGTCGGGCTTCGCCCTCGAGCTCCTCTCTTCGATCGCCGTCGCGATCGTGGCGGTGTCGATCGGATTCCGGCTGATGGACGGGTCGCTGGCCCTCGTGATCGGCCTTTTCGTGCTGCTCCTGGCTCCGGAGGCGTATCTGCCGCTGCGACAGGTGGGGGTGCAGTTCCACGCGGCGGCCGAGGGGGTCGCCGCCACCGACGACGTCTTCTCGGTGCTCGACGCCGCCCGCGCGCGGGAGGCGTCCGCCGACCCGGCGGCTGCCGAGGCCGTCGGTGAGGGCGGGGCGAGCCCCCTCGCAGCCGGGGCCGAAGCGGTGCTCCGCGTGCGCGACCTGCGCGTGCAGCGCGGGGAGCACACCCTCCCCGCCGTGTCGTTCGACGCGGCACCCGGCACCGTCACGCTCATCTCGGGGCCGAGCGGCTCGGGGAAGTCGAGCCTTCTCGCCGCACTGCGCGGGGCGGCCGCATACACCGGTGAGGCGTCGTTCGCGGGGGCCTCGGTCGCGACGCTCGCCCCGTCGACCTGGCTCGCCTGGGCGGGCCAGCAGCCCGGGCTCATCGCGGGAACCGTCGCCGACAACGTCGCCCTCGGCGATCCCGACCCCGACGCGGCGTCGCAGACTCTCGTGCGTCGTGCACTCACCCTGGCGGAGGCGCCCGACATCGACCCCGAACGGGTCTTGGGCGTGCAGGGGTCGGGGCTCTCGGGCGGCCAGGCTCAGCGCGTGGCCGTCGCCCGCGCCTTCCACCGCCACCTGCGGGGCCTCGGCCCTGTCGTCGCGCTCGACGAACCGAGCGCCGCACTCGACCCCGTCACCGAGGCGGCGCTCTGGCGCGCCGTGCGAGGTCTCGCCGATGAAGGGGCCGCCGTGCTGCTCGTCTCGCACCGTGCCTCGGCTCACGACATCGCGGATGCCGTGGTCGTCCTCGACACCGTGGAGGTGCGCTCATGACCACCGCCCGCGAGATCCTCCGCGGCGCCATGCCCGCCCCGCGCCGCTTCCTCCCCGGTGCTGCGTCGGCGTTCGCGTCGGAGGCCTCGGCGGTCGCGCTCCTCGCCGTCAGCGCGTGGCTCATCGTGCGCGCCAGCGAGCAGCCGCTCCTCATGTACGTGTCCGCGGCGATCGTCGGGGTGCGCCTGTTCGCCCTCACCCGTGCGGTGTTCCGGTACACCGAGCGGCTCGCGAGCCACGACGCCGCCCTCCGTCAACTCGCCGACTCCCGCACCGACCTCGTGCGGCGTATCGTGCCGCTCGCCCCCGACGGCCTCGGCCGCACGGGCCGGGGTTCAGTGCTGGGGGCGCTCGTCGACGACGTCGACGAGCTGCAGAACCTCCCCCTTCGCGTGGTGCTCCCGCTCGTGTCGTCGGCGGCGGTGGCGGTCGGCGCCGTCGTGCTGGTCGCGTTCATCTCCTGGCCCGCCGCCCTCACGCTCCTCGCGTGCCTGATCGCCGCGGGCATCGTCGCGGTCGCCTGGGGCTGGGCGGCCGGCTCCCGCGCCGAGAGGGCGATCGCACCGTTTCGGGCACAGCTGGCGAGCGCGGTCCTCGACCATCTGGGGAGCCTCGACGTGCTGCTCGCCTACGGTGCGGAAGCCGACAGCAGGCGTCGGATCGCCGAGGCCGACGCGCGCCTGCGCCGCGCCGTCACCCACCGCGCCGGAGCTCAGGCGGCGAGCACCGCCATCGTGTCGCTGCTCGCGGGGGCTGCCTCGATCCTCGCCGTTCTCACCGCGTCGCCGTCTGTGGCAGACGGCACGCTGACAGCTCCCGCCTTCGCGGTCGCCGTGCTCGTGCCGATGGCGGTGTTCGAGGTGTTCGCCGCGGTCCCCCTCGCCGCCGCCTCGTGGCGTCAGGTGCACGCAGCGGCCGCCCGCATCGCCGAGGCGGTGCCCTCCGGCATCCCCGCCGAGATCGTGCGCGAAGACGCGGTGCCCCCCACCGGCGCCGGGCCGTCGCTCGGCACCGGGATCGCCCTGCGAGGAGTGTCGGTCGCGTGGCCGGGTGCCGCTGAGCCGTCGCTGCACGAGATCGACCTCGACATCGCCCCCGGTGAGCGGCTGCTCGTGGTCGGTTCGAGCGGATCGGGCAAGACGACCCTCGCCCACGCGCTCGTACGCTTCCTCGACGTCACCGGCAGCTACGCGATCGGCGGCGTCGACGTGCGCAGCCTCTCCCCCGACGACGTGCGGCTCACGGTCGGCCTCTGCGAGCAGCAGCCGATGCTGTTCGACGAGGACATCCGGCAGAACCTTCTGTTCGCCCGCGACACGTCGAGCGACGCCGACCTCGTCGCGGTGCTCGAACGCGTCGGCCTCGGCCCGTGGCTGCGTGAGCGGGGTGGTCTCGACGCGCGCGTGGGCGAGCGCGGCGCCCTCGTCTCCGGCGGCCAGGCGCAGCGGCTCGCGCTGGCCCGCGCGCTCCTCCACGGCTTCGACGTGCTCGTGCTCGACGAGCCGACGGCGGGCGTAGACCCTGCGGCATCCGATGCGCTGCTCACCGACCTGCTCTCGGCGGTGTCGGCCGATCAGGCGGTGGTGCTGATCTCGCACGTGGCCGTGCCCGACGGCCTCGTCGACCGGGTCGTTCGGCTCGATCGCGGGCGCATCGTCTGAGGCTTCGAGGTCACGACGGCGAGGAGAGGTCTCTCGCGAAGGCCTGCACCCCGGGATGGGAGGGGAGCGGCGTGAAGCCGAGCCGCGTGTAGAACGCGAGCGCCCCGGTGTTCTCCGCGGATGCCACGAGGTGGAGCCCACGGACTCCGCGTTGCCGAAGCGCGTCGGAGAGGACGTCGATGAGGCGGCGACCCCACCCCTGCCCCTGCGCGTCGGGCAGCAGGTCGATGTGGAGATGCGCGGGGTACTCGTCGCCGTACGGCTCTGCACCGGCGCGTCGGCCGTACGCATAGAGGAGGGTGCCGTCTTGGCGGGTGCGCTCCGCATCGGGCTTGGGCCAACGCGCCGCGAAGCGCGGCCACCACTCGGTCGCGAACCAGTCCTCGAATGCGCGAGTGTCGGGCGTTCCGACGACGTATCCCACCGGCACCCCGGCGTCGGATTCGACGACGAAGGCGAGATCGGGATGCCGTGCGACATACGGCAGGACGAACACCGCCGCCCAGAGGTCGTCGTCGGCGAAGACGCCCGTCGCGTCGGTGCCGGCATCGGCGGTGCGCAGGCAGATCTCGGCGAGAGCGGATTCGTCGCCGGGGCGGAAGGGTCGGATGCGGGACACGGTCGAAGCCTACGACGCGGACTCGGCCGCGGCGGTGATGCGGTTGGCCATGCCGCGGAAGATGAATCCGTGGAACGGCAGCACGGCCAGCCAGTAGAGGCGCCCGGCGAGACCACGCGGGAAGAAGACAGCCCGCTGCCGGTAGGTCGCACCGCCGGGGGCGGGGTCGGCGCGCATGTCGAGCCAGGCGAGCCCCGGCACCCGCATCTCGGCGCGGAGCCTCAGGAGCCTTCCGGGTTCCACGGCCTCGACGCGCCAGAAGTCGATCGCGTCGCCGACGGCGATCCGGGTGCGACTGCGGCGTCCGCGGGCGAGTCCCACTCCCCCGACGAGACGGTCCATCCAGCCGCGCAGCGCCCACAGCACCGGCGCCGAGTACCATCCGCTGCTGCCGCCGATCCCGGAGATGACCTCCCAGAGCCTGTCGGGCGACGCCGTCGTGCGGGCGGTGCGCTCGTCGGTGTACACCGTGCGCCCCGCCCACTGCGGGTCGCTCGGCAGCGGGTCGGAGGGGACGCCGGTGATCACGGCATCCTGCCAGCTCGTCTCGATCATGTCGGCTTCCACCCTGCCGAGGGCGAGGCCGACGGCATCCCGATACGAGGTGAGGCCGCCCTCAGGGCGCGGGAGGAGGTCGTCGACACTGTGGTCGAGCATGACGCAGTCGTGAACGAGCGAGGCGATGAGCGGACGCGCGATCGCCCTCGGCACCGGGGTGACCAGATTCACCCAGTGCGATGCGAGTCCCGGGGTGAGCACGGGGAGCGAGGCGATCGCGCGCTGCCGGAGCCCCGCGGCGAGCGCATATCCGTTCATCATCTGCCCGTACCGCAGCACGTCGGGGCCGCCGATGTCGACGGCGCGATTGACCTCGGGGTCGACCCGGGCCGCCGCGAGCAGGTAATGCAGCACGTCGCGCACCGCGATGGGCTGGATGTGGTTGCGCACCCAGCGGGGCGCCGGCATGTACGGCAGCACCTCGGTGAGATGCCGGATCATCTCGAACGATGCCGAGCCGGAGCCGATGACGACGCCCGCCTGCAGCACGAGCGTGGGCACGCCGCTGCGGAGGAACTCCTCGCCGACGGCGACCCTCGACCGCAGGTGCGGGCTGAGCTCGCCGCCTCGTGGATGGAGCCCGCCGAGGTAGACGATGCGTCCGACGGATGCCGCGACCGCTTCGCGGGCCACGACCTGCGCCGCCCGCAGATCCGCCTCCTCGAAGCCCTTGCCCTGCCCCATCGAGTGGATGAGGTAGTACAGCACGTCGACGTCGCGCACGGCCTCTCGCACGGCGCGGCGGTCGTCGGCAGACCCCTCGACCACCTCTACGTCGTCACCCCACGAGAAGGCGGGAAGCCGTGACGCGTCGCGCACGAGCACCCGCACGCGGTAGCCGGCCGCCCGCAGCCGCGGCACGAGCCGCCCGCCGATGTAGCCGGTGGCGCCGAGCACGAGGGCCCGCGGGGCCGTGCCATCGGCGCGGGGCGACGCCCGGAGGGCGGGCTCGGTGCCGGTGGGCTCCGAAAGCGGTGCGTCAGAGGAGGGGACGGGCATGGTGAGACGGTATCCCGCCGCACCGACACCGCACAGCCCCTTGCGCGGAGCGCCCTGAACACCTCTGCGCGGAGCGCCCTGAACACCTCTGCGCGAAGCGCCATGAACATCCTTCAGCGCACACAGGACGCTGCTTGCCCGTCAGCGGCGGCCCGTGCCGAAGACCCCGCGGATGACGGAGTTCAGGATCGATTGCGTCGCCTTCGATCCGAGCACCTGCTCCAGCGGCGTCGTCTCCTTCTTGCGGGTCGTCCGCGACCGGGTCGACCCGCCCGTCGACTTCATGATGCGGTCGTACTCGCGCTGTCGTTCCTTCTCGGCCGCGGCATCGGCCTTGGCGATGGCCGCCTGCTGCTTGGCGTATTCGGCATCCGCCTTCGCTTTCTCCTTCGCCGCCTGCTCGGCCGCCTCTTTCTCTGCTGCGGCGTTCATCTTCGCGGTGAGGATCTCGCGCGCCGACTCCCGGTCGATCGCGGTGCCGTACTTCGTCAGCAGGGGCGAGGCGTGAACGGCGCGCTCGATTTCGGGGTCGGGAGTGGGAGACATGAGCCCCTGCGGAGCGCGCAGGCGCGTCCACGCAACGGGCGTCGGGGCGCCCTTCTCGCCCATGACGGTCACGATGGCCTCGCCCGTGCCCAGTTCCTGCAGGGTGCGCTCGAGGTCGTAGCCGCTGCGGGGGTAGGTGCCGACGGTCGCTCGCAACGCCTTCGCATCATCCGGCGTGAATGCGCGCAGGGCGTGCTGCACGCGGGAGCCGAGCTGGGCGAGCACATCTCCGGGCACATCTTTCGGCGTCTGCGTGACGAAGAAGACACCGACTCCCTTCGAGCGGATGAGCCGCACCGTCTGCGTGATCGCGGCCAGGAAGTCCTTCGACGCATCGCGGAACAGGAGGTGTGCTTCGTCGAAGAAGAAGACGAGCTTCGGCTTGTCGAGGTCTCCCACCTCGGGAAGCATCTCGAACAGCTCGGCGAGCAGGTACATGAGGAACGTCGAGAACAGCGCCGGCTTGTCGGCGACGCCGGGGACCTCCAGGAGCGAGATGATCCCCCGGCCGTCGGGCGCGGTGCGCAGGAACTCGGCGACGTCGAACTCCGGCTCGCCGAAGAACACGTCGGCACCGTCGTCGGCGAAGGTGATGAGCTCGCGCAGGATCACCCCCGCCGTCGCGGCAGAGAGCCCTCCGAGCCCCGCCAGTTCCACCTTGCCCTCGTCGCTCGTGAGGTAGCTGAGCACCGCGCGCAGGTCGGAGAGATCGACGAGGGCGAGACCGTTCTGATCGGCGTAGTGGAACACCAGCCCGAGGCTCGACTCCTGCGTCTGGTTGAGCCCCAGCACCTTGCTCAGCAGGAGCGGCCCGAAGCCCGACACGGTCGCACGCACCGGCACGCCCTTGCCGATGCCGCCGAGGGCGAAGTACTCCGTCGCGGATGCCTGTGGCATCCAGTCCTGGCCGATCGCGCGGGTGCGCGCCAGGAGCTTGTCGTTGGGCTCGCCGGGGGTCGCCACTCCCGACAGGTCGCCCTTGATATCGGCGGCGAAGACGGGCACGCCCTGAGCGGCGAGCTGCTCCGCGATCCCCTGCAGCGTGCGGGTCTTCCCGGTACCGGTCGCCCCGGCGACGAGACCGTGCCGATTCATCATCGCCAACGGGATGCGGATCTGCGCCTCCGGCACGGGCTCCGTATTGACGAGCGCGCCGAGGTCGAGGGTGGCGGCATCGAACGTGTAGCCGCGGACGATCGCGGCGACCTCATCGGGCGCCAGGGGCCCGGATGCCGGAGCCGAGCCGGCAGGCTCAGCGACCTCATCGGGCGCCGGGGGCCCGGATGCCGGAGCCGAGCCGGCAGGCTCCTCACCGGCGGTGGCGGAGCGGGAGGCGGCCGCCTGCGCGGCGGCGAGCGCGGCTTTGGCCTGCGCGAGCTTCAACGCGGCTTCGGCGGCTTCGGCCTCGGCCTGCAGCCGGGCGATCTCTGCGGCTGCGGCATCCTCTGGCGCGGTCATGCGCTCAGCTTAGAACTCTCCCGGATCAGCGGAACAGTGAACGCTGCGGCGATCGCAAGAGCGGCCCCGGCGCCGAACAGCGTGCCACCCACGGTGTCGCTCAACCAGTGCGCGTGCACCTGCGTGCGACTGAACGCCATGAGGAACACCCACGCCGCCCCCACGAGCGCCACCCACGCGCGGGGGAACAGGATCACCGCGATGACGGCGATCGTCGCCGCGTTGGCGGTGTGACCCGACGGATACGACCCGTGATCGGAGATGACGAGGATCTCCTCCGGTCGCACGCGTCCGAAGAGGGCCTTGACGATCTGCACGATGCCCGCGCTCACGGCGGAGGCGACGACGAAGGTCAACGCCGCCCACGGACGTCGCACGATCACCAGGATCAGTGCGCCGCCGAGCGGTACGAGGTAGGTCGCGAACCACCCGCCGCCGAGGAAGTCCATGAGGAAGGCGAGCTGCGTGAAGCCGGGCGCCCAGGTGCTCACCCCGCCGTTCCACCACGTGTCGATGTCGAGCGGATCGACCTCGACGGCGATGAGCACGCCCAGCAGCGCTGCCAGTGCGATCAAGGCGAGCCCCACCACCAGGCGGCGCAGAGCGATGGAGATCTCGACGTCGGTCGTAGGCATGCTCATCGCCCCAGACTACGTGCGAGATCGCGGGATCAGGGCGACAGACGCTCGACCGTGCGCGGCCTCACGACGAGCCACAGCGACAGCAGCCCGATCGTCGCGCAGCCGACCATGACCGTCGCCATGGTGGTCGCCGTGATCCCGGCATCCTTCGCGATCCAGCCGACGAGCGGCGAGATGATGCCCGCGACACCGAAGTTCGTGGCGCCGACGATCGACTGCGCGGTGCCGGCGGCGCTGCCGTGCCGGTCGAGCGCGAGCACCTGCACACAGGGGAAGGTGAAGCCGCACGCCGTCATGAAGACGAACAGCGGCACGACCGTGCCCCACAGTCCGAGCCCCAGCTGATCGGTGACGATGATCGCGACGCCTGCTGTCAGCAGCACCGCCGTCGACCACGCGAGCACCCACTGCGGGCCGAAACGCGCCGCGAGCCGCGATGCGGCCTGCACGCCGGCGACGACACCGAGGGAGTTCGCCGCGAACAGCAGTCCGTACTGCTGCGCGTCGAAGGCGTAGGCCTCCTGGAAGAGGAACGACGAGGCCGAGAGGTAGGAGAAGAGGCCCGAGAACGTCATGCCGCCGATGATGAGGACGCCGATGAAGACCCGGTCGCTGAACACACTCCGATACCGCTGCCACACCGTCGTCGCACCGCGCTCGTGACGACGCGCGGGCGGGAGCGTCTCAGGGATGAGGGCGATCGCGGAGATGAGCATGACGGCCCCGTAGATCGCCAGCACGACGAACACGCCCCGCCACGGCATCACCAGCAGCAGCGCCGAGCCGACGAGCGGTGCGAGCACGGGGGCCACGCCTGAGACGAGCGCGAGCCGCGAGAGCATGACGACGAGGCGCCGTCCCCCGAACAGGTCGCGCACGATCGCCGCGGCGACCACACCACCGGCGGCGGCGCCGGCCCCCATCACGACGCGTGCCACCGACAGCAGCTCGAGCGTCGGGGCGATGGCGGCGCCGACGCTGGCGAGCACATGCAGGGCGGTCACCGCCAGCAGCGGCAGACGCCGCCCCACCTTGTCGCTGAGCGGACCGACCACCAGCTGGCCGAGCGCGAAGCCGATCATCGTGCCGGTGAGGGTGAGCTGGATCGCGGCGGCCGAGGTCTGGAAATCGGCCTGCAGCACGGGGAAGGCGGGCAGATAGAGGTCGACGGTGAACGGGCCGAGCGCCGTCAGGGCTCCGAGGAGGATGACATAGACGACCCGGCGGGCGGTGGGGATCCGGTCACCCGGGTGGAGGACGATCGGCGCGGTCTCCGGGTGCGACCCGAGGGTGCGGATCGCGCCGGTGGAGGAGCGCTGTTGCTGAGGAAGACGGATGCTGCCGGTGTCGCGCACGGGTTCCTGACGTGTCGGGGAGGCGGGCGGGGAGATCTCGAATCGATTCGAGGAACATTCGATCATAACCTTTTCCCAGGCCCCGCTCCTATGCTCGCGAATAGGATTGAGGCGTCCTGCGCCGTGCGGACCGACGTCGGTCCCCTCTCCGACGCCCGCGCGCGGGCACTCCCGAAGTCCCCGACGCCCGAAAGCCGAGATCCCCCATGACCCCGACTTCCCCCGGCAAGCGCACGAGCGGAAACCCCGCCGCCCAGGCCCAGATCAACCTGACCGCCAAGCAGCAGCGGGAGCAGCAGAAGCAGGCGAAGCTCGCCGAGTACCAGCGCCAGCTCGCCCAGCGCCGCCGCAGCAAGCTCGTCTGGTGGGTGGTCGGGAGCACCGCCGGGCTCGCCGTGATCGGCCTCGTCGTCGCATCGCTCATCCTCACCCCCCGCCCCGTGACCCTCGACCGCGGCGACAGCGACGGTTCAGCCATCGAGGGCATCCAGACCTTCACCAACACCGCCAATCACGTCGAAGGCGACGTCGACTACGCCCAGACCCCGCCCGCCGGCGGCGACCACAACGCCATGTGGCTCAACTGCGGCGTGTACTCCGAGCCGGTGCCGAACGTGAACGCCGTCCACTCGCTCGAGCACGGCGCCGTGTGGATCACCTACGACCCCGCCCGCCTCGACGAAGCCGGCGTCGACGCCATCCGTCAGCAGCTCCCGTCTAGCTATGTCATCCTCTCTCCCTTCGAGGGGCTCCCGTCGCCCATCGTCGCCAGCGCCTGGAACGCGCAGATCCAGGTCGACTCCCCCACCGACCCGCGCATCCGTGAGTTCCTCGAGTCGTACTGGCGCAGCACGAACGCCCCCGAGCCCAACGCCGCCTGCACCGGCGCGCTCGACGCGCCCGGCAAGCAGTCGTGACCGAGCCCACCGCCACGCCCTCCCGCGCACTGCCCCCGTGGTGGGCGATCGCGCTCGTCGCTCTCGCCGTCGCGGCGACGGCGTTCGCGATCGGCCGCTTCTCCGCATTCGACATCGCTCCGCAGACGCCCTCCGGAGACTCCGCCGAAGCCGGATTCGCGCGCGATATGCAGGTGCACCACGCCCAGGCGGTCGACATGGCCATGACCATCTACGGCAAGACCGACGACACCGACCTGCGCGCTCTCGCCTACGACATCGCCACGGGCCAGTCGGAGCAGAAAGGCCTCATGTACGGCTGGCTCCAGCAGTGGGGTCTGGCGCAGATCGGCGATGCGACGATGGCGTGGATGTCGGCATCCGACGCGGGTCACGCTCACGGCGTGCGAGAAGGCGCCACCCCGACCGCGGAGGAGATCCGCGTCTCGATGGGCATGGCGAGCGAGACCGAGCTGCAGGAGCTGCGTGGCGCGTCAGGCCAGGATGCCGACTGCCTCTTCCTCGAGCTCATGATCCGTCACCACGAGGGTGCGCTCCCGATGGCCGACGCCGTGCTCGAGCTCGGCTCCGAACCGCAGGTGCTGGCCGCGGCGGAGCGCATGCGCGATGCACAGCAGTTCGAGCTCGACGCGATGGCCTCGATGCAGGCACGCCTCGGCTGCACTCCCTGACCGCGGGCAGAGCCCTCGCCGCCCGACCGATATGACCGCCCCACCGGCGGCATCGCCCCCACGATGCCGCCGGTCGGAGCGACGGAGCCTCCCCCAGCGTGCTCCGCCGCCGGGCGATCAGCCCTTGGTCGAGCCGGCGAGGAGCCCTCGCACGAAGTACCGCTGCAGCGACAGGAACACGATCAGCGGCACCACCAGGGCGATGAACGCGCCCGCCGTGAGCAGGTACCAGTCCTGGCCGCGGCTGCCGGTCATCTCCGCCAGCAGCTTGGTGATCGGGGCGACGTTGCCGTCGGCGAAGATCAGCGCGACGAGCAGGTCGTTCCACACCCACAGGAACTGGAAGATCGCGACCGAGGCGATCGCCGGGGCGGTCAGCGGCAGGATGATCCGGAAGAAGATCTGGCCGTGCCCGGCACCGTCGACCCGCGCGGCTTCGATGACATCCCGCGGGATCTCGGAGACGAAGTTGTGGAGCAGGTAGATCACGAGCGGCAGACCGAAGATCGTGTGCGCGATCCACACCTGGGCGTAGCCGGCCGATCCGAACGCCTCGACCACCGGGATCCCGAAGATCGTCCCCTGTGCGAAGAACTGCAGCAGCGGGATCAGCGCCATCTGCAGGGGAACGATCTGGAGCGCGAAGATCCCGACGAAGAGGATGTCCTTGCCCTTGAAGTCCATCCACGCGAACGCGTACGCGGCGAGCATGGCCACCGAGATCGGGAGCACCGTCGCCGGCAGCGAGATCACGATCGAGTTGATGAACGCGCCGCCCATGTTGAGCTGGCTGTTGCCCGTCTGGAGCGCGGTCACGTAGTTGTCGAGCGTGAAGCCCCAGTTCTCGAAGATCGTCCACCAACCGGTGGTGTTGATCAGGTCCCGCGGCCGGAACGACGTCAGGAAAAGACCGAACGTCGGCACGGTCCACAGCGCCGCGATGATGAGCGCGGCGGCCGTGGCCCAGGGCGACGTGAGTCGCTTCTTCGTGCGGCGGAGGCCCTCGAGCTCGCGCTCGCCACGCTTCAGACGGCGCGCGGTGCTGTCGTCGACGACGACGGCGGCGGATGTCGCGGTGCTCATCAGCGGATCTCCCTCTGCTTCTTCAGCTGTCGCGCGTTGTAGATCACGATCGGCAGCACCAGCACGAACAGGATCAGGGCGAAGGCGGCAGAGCGCCCCGCCTCGAAGCTGCGGAACTGCGTGTACATCTCGTTGGCGAGCACCGAGGTGCTGTTGGCGCCCGCCGTCATGGTGCGGACGATGTCGAACACCTTGAGCGACGCGATGGAGATCGTCGTGAGCACGACGATGAGCGCCGGACGGATGCCGGGCACCACCACGTTGCGGAACTTCTGCCATGCGTTGGTGCCGTCGAGGTCGGCTGCTTCGAGCTGCTCGGTGGGCACGCCCTTGATGGCGGCCGACAGGAGCACCATCGCGAACCCGGTCTGGATCCAGATGAACACGACGATGAGCCACAGGGTGTTCCACGGGTTGTCGGCGAGGAAGTTGTAGGGCTGCCCGCCGAACCACACGATCACCTGGTTCAGGAAGCCGATCTGGTTCTGCCCCTCCGGCCGCGGCGTGTACATGAAGCGCCAGATGATCGACGCGCCCACGAACGAGATCGCCATGGGCATGAAGACGAAGATCTTGTAGTACTTCTCACCGCGGAGACGGTCGATGAAGTACGCGTAGGCGAGTCCGGCGATCGTGGAGAAGACCGGTGCGATGAGCACCCACAGGATCGTGTTGATGATGACGCGCACGTTCTGGGGCTGCGTGAAGATCCAGACGAAGTTGTCGACGCCGACGAACTCGGTGCCGCGGGAATTCATGAACGCCTGAACGGTGGTCTGGATCGTCGGCACGACCAGGCCGACGGCAAGGAGCGCCAGAGCCGGGGTCAGGAACCCGATGAGCTGGAAGAGCGACCCGGCGCCGTCTTTGGCCCGCTTGTCGAGGAAGAAGAGGAGCAGGCCGAGCACCGCGGCGACCGCGGCTGCCTCGTACCACGACCCGAGGATCACGAGCGCGAGCGCCGGACCCGCGACGCACGCGATGAGCCGGATGACCGTGTACTTGGTGCCCTCACGGGGCGCGATCTCGATGAAGAAGAGGATGAGGCCCACCACGGCGAGGAAGAGACCGATGATGATCACGATCTCGAGCCAGGGGTTGAGGGTGGAGAGCCATCGGAAGAAGGCCTGGATGTTCATGGATGCCTTTCGAGTACGACATCGGACTCAGATGCGGCGGGGCCGCGGGTAGGAGTCGGGGCCGCCCCCGTGGGGG
>JAEYVZ010000074.1 GCA_023431405.1 Actinomycetes bacterium | reverse complement strand
GTGCGGGCCTCTCTCGTATGCGGGCGGTCAGTCGCCGCTCAGCTCCAGCAGTCGCTCCACCGCTGCCGTGAGACGGGCGTCGGCCTCCGCGAACTTCGTCAGGTCGCCGGCCTTGAGCGCGGCGTCCCGCTCGAGCATCGCAGCGCGCGCCTCTTCGAGTGCCTGGTCGAACGTGGCGCTCGACCCCGGCTCGCTCGGCTGCGAGGGCTGCGACGGCTCCGGCGTCGGGCTCGGCGACGGATCCGGCGTCGGTGTCACATCGCCGTCACCCGCGCTTGCGCCCGAGTCGCCCTCGAACAGCGCGTCGAGCGCCTCCTGCAGCGTGTCTTCGAAGGCGAGCTCGTCGCCGAACGCCACGAGGATCTTTCGCAGCGCCGGCAGCTGGGTGCCGCTGCTGGGCTGCACGAACACCGGCTGGACGTAGAGGAAGCCGCCGCCGACCGGGAGGGTCAGCAGATTGCCGTTGAGCACTTCCGACTGGCCGATCTTCAGCACGTTGATCTGCGACGAGATGGTCTGGTCGGAGTTGAACCGGCTCTGCACCTGACCCGGGCCCGGCACGCTCAGGTCGGCGCTGATCTCCAGCATCCTGAGCTTGCCGTAGCTCTCGCTCTTGACGCCGTCTTCGCCGCCCGCATCGGCATCGACCGCGAGGTATCCCATGAGCACGTTGCGGGTGTTGTCACCCACCGCCGCCGGGATGAACGACGTGAACATCGAGAACGTCGGATCGTCCTGACCGGGCATCCGCATCGTGAGGTAGTACGGCGGCTGGAGCACCTTCGTCTTCGACACCGGGTCATCGGGCGTGCGCCACGCGTTGTCGCGGGCGTAGAACGACGCCGCGTCATCGACGTGGTAAGTGCCGAGCATCGCGCGCTGCACCTTGAACAGATCGCTCGGGTAGCGCACGTGACTCATCAGATCGCCCGACATCTCGGAGATCGGCTTGAGCGTGTTCGGGTACACCTTCTGCCATGCCTGAAGGAGGGGGTCGGTGTCGTCCCAGGCGTAGAGGGTGACCGAGCCGTCGTACGCGTCGACCGTGGCCTTCACCGAGTTCCGGATGTAGTTGACGTCATCGAGCGCGACGCGCGAGGCCGTGGTCTGCGTGTCGCTGATGGCCTCACGCAGGCTCACGATCGACGAGTACGGGTAGTTGGCGCTCAGCGTGTAGCCGTCGACGATCCAGACGATGCGCCCGTTGACGACGCTCGGGTACGGGTCGTTGTCGAGCTCGAGATAGGGAGCCGCCTTCTGCACGCGCGTCGCGGGGTCGCGGTCGTACAGGATCTGCGACTCCTCGTTGACCGCGTCGGAGAACAGGATGTCGGTCGACTGGAACTTCAGCGCGTAGATCAGGCGGTTGAAGATGTTGCCGACGTTGGGGCCACCGTCGCCCTGGAAGGTGGTCTTCGTCTGGTTCCCGCCGTCGTCGCCGCTGCCACGCGGGTAGTCGAGCTCGATGTCCTCAGAACCCTCGGGGGCTCCGACGATCGAGTAGGTCGGCGACGACTCGCCGAAGTAGACGCGAGGCTCGTACTCCTCACTCGTCGTCAGCTCGCCTGCCGTGGGGATGCCGCGCTCGAGGAACACGGGGTTGCCGTCGGCGGTGCGATCGTTGCCCTTGGCCGCGACCATGCCGTAGCCGTGGGTGTAGACGAGGGTCGTGTTGTACCAGGAGGCGGCCTGACCGAGCTCGCCCATGTCGAGCTCGCGCACCGAGACGACCGTGTCCTGCGTCTTGCCGTCGATCTCATAGCGGTCGACATCGAGCGGGTCGCCGAACTTGTAGTAGGAGCGGTACTGCTCGAGCTGACGCACCGTCGGACTGATGATCGCGGGATCCATGATGCGGATCGAGGCGGCGGTCTCCGCATCCTCGCGCAGCTGGCCCTGTTCCGCGGTCGAGACGGCGTTGTAGTCGATCTTCTCGAGACCGTCGATCCCGTACGCCTTCTTCGTGGCGTCGATGTTGCGCTGGTAGAACTGGCTCTCCAGGCGCTCCTGGTTCGGAACGACCTGGAACTGGTTGACGAACCACGGGTACGCGACGCCGACGACCAGCGACGAGACGATGAGCAGGCCGGTCGCGATGAGCGGGAAGCGCCAGCGCCCGATGATCGCCGTGACGAAGAACAGCGCGGCGACGAGGATCGCCACGATCGACAGGATCGTGAGACCGGGGATGATCGCATTGACGTCGGTGTAGCCCGCACCGGTGATGCGCTCACCCTCGGACAGCAGCGTCTTGTAGCGGTCGAGCCAGAGGCTCACGGCCTGGACGGCCAGGTAGAGGCCCGCGAGCACCGCGAGCTGGATGCGTGCCGACTTGGAGATGCGCAGCTCTCGCTGGCCCACGCGCACGGCCCCGTAGAGGTAGGCGACGAGCACCGTCACGAGGATGCAGACGAGCAGCACGGCCGAAGCGAAGCCGAGCACGGAGCTGTAGAGCGGCAGCTCGAAGAGGTAGAAGCTCGTGTCCAGCCCGAACTGCGGGTCGGCGTCGCCGGTCGGGACGCGGTTCATCCACAGCCAGACGGTCTCCCACTGGGCAGAGGCGGCGAAGCCCGAGAAGAATCCGAAGAAGACCGGGATGCCCCACATCGCGAGGCGCCGCAGCGGCTCCACGACCTCCTGATAGTGGTCGAGCTGCGAGCTCAGGCGCGCGTAGACGGGGCGCAGCCGGTAGGCGAGCTGGATGGCGATGAACACGGGGACGGCCATCGCCAGGAACCCGATGAGGAACATCACCACGCGAGCGGTCCACTGCGTCACGAGCACGCTGTCGAAGCCGAGCTGCTCGTACCAGAGCCAGTCGGCGAACAGACTCGCAAAGGTGAAGAACGCGACGACGAGAGCGGCGATCACGGCGAGCGTGATCCCGATCGCGCGGCGCAGCGGGCTGGAGGGCGTGGCCTGATTCGGCGCAGAGGTCGTGGTCACCCTTTCATCCTAGGCGGGCCCTCGCCGAGTGGACGCCGAACGGATGCCAAGAGCTCGCCGAAGGCCGGCCCCATCCCGCGGGCGGGCGAGGCTCAGCGGCAGGTCGGCAGCGCGGCGAGGTCTTCCCCGTCGCGGATCGCGGACAGGACGTCGAGCGCGTCGTCGAGGGTGGCCACCGAGAACACCTGCAGTCCCGACGGGACGTGTCCGACGACTTCGTCGCAGTTGGCATCCGGAGCCAGGAAGTAGTCGGCTCCTGCCCCGGCGGCGCCGTAGAGCTTCTGACGGATCCCTCCGATCGGCCCGACGGAACCGGCCGCATCGATCGTGCCGGTGCCGGCGATGTCCTGGCCGCCGTTGAGCTCGCCCTCGGTGAGGGTGTCGATGATGCCGAGCGCGAACATCATCCCTGCGCTCGGTCCTCCCACGTTGTCGAGCTGGATCGTCACGTCGATCGGGAAGTTGTAGTCGTGCAGCGTCGTGATGCCCACGAGCCACAGGGTCTGGCCGTCGACCTCCGACTGGCGGGGCGTGACCTCCACGGTGCGCTCCCGGCCATCGCGCTCGATCGTCAGCGCTACGGGGTCGCCGCCGCCGTCGTTGATGATCCCGCGGAGCGTCTCGGTGTCGGTCACCGGAGTGCCGTCGGCCTCGCGGATGATGTCGTCGGGCTCCAGGATGCCGGCAGCCGCGGAGTCGTCGGTGAGCGCGTAGACCCGCACCATCTGATCGACGTCGTAGCCGAGCTCGCTGAGGGCGGCGGCGGTCGCCTCCTTCTGCGAGTCGACCATCATCGCCGCGCTCTCCTCGTTGCGCTGCTCGGTGGTCTGATCGGGCGGGAAGATGTCGTCGATGGGAAGCACGGCGCGAGACCTGTCGAACCATGCGAGAGCCAGCTCGAACCACGAGGGGGTGCGGTCGCGGTTGCCGACCACCTGGACGGTGAGCAGGTCGAGCGCCCCCGAGGTGGGATAGGTCTGCGCCCCCTCCACCGAGATCAGCGGCACCTCTTCGCCCTCGGCGTCACGCGCCGAGCCGAGCGTGTTGAAGACCGGGCCGGGCTGCTGGATCACGAACGACGTCGGCAGGAGAGTGAGGGCGAGCAGGGCGAGCAGGGCGACCGTGAGGGCCCAGATGCCGGCGACGGCCGCGCGCGGGAGCCGACGCGCAGGAGCGGGGGCGGCGTCGTCACGCTCAGGGAACAGAGTCACGTCAGACCTTCCTGGCCGGACGTTCGCGACCGGCGTACACGGGGCGAGCTCTCGCCAGGCATGGCGCGATCGCGTGCGACTAGCGTAGAACGCGATGTCATCCCCCTGCTGAAAGGCGCCTGACATGACCGACGAAGACCGCCCGGATCCCGAAGACCTCGCGGAGATGCTGCGCCGCCTCCTGGGTGGTCAGGGCGGCCTCGATCCGGCCGACTTCGCACAGCTGCAGGGGCTCGGGATCGACCCCGCCATGATGCAGCAGCTGATGCGGCAGATGCAGGGCGCATTCGCCGCCGGAGGCGACGGCGGGATCGACTGGAGCGCTGCTCGCACACAGGCCCTGCACCTCGCCAACAAAGACGGACTCGGCATCACGTCCGGCGCCCGCCACGACTTCGACCAGGCGTTCACGCTCGCGACCCTGTGGCTCAGTGAGGCGACGACCATCTCCGAGCTCGCGACCCGTCCCCAGGCGCTCACCCGCGGTCAGTGGGTGGAGGCGACGCTGCCCGTGTGGCAGGAGCTGGCCGAGCCCGTCGCGACCTCGATCACCGACGCGATGACCGAGGCGATCGGCACCCAGCTCCCCGAGGAGATGCGCGACATGGCCGTCGGTGCCGGACGGTTGATGAGAACGGTCGGCGGGTCGCTTTTCGCGGCCCAGTTCGGTGCGATCATGGGCGGACTTTCCCAGGAGGTCGTCTCGGGCGGCG
The DNA here is from genome assembly GCA_023431405.1 of Actinomycetes bacterium. Lineage (GTDB taxonomy): Bacteria > Actinomycetota > Actinomycetes > Actinomycetales > Microbacteriaceae > Microbacterium. The sequence continues at coordinate 29,061 of JAEYVZ010000074.1, read as the reverse complement.
ACGTCGGCATCCCGGTGATGCCCGCCGGAGAAGCGGCGATCCTCCCCCAGAACTTCGCGGACTTCGGCCGCGACCTCGAGATCGACGACGACCAGCTCGCGCTCTACCTCGCGGCGCGAGAGCTGGCCCACGCGCGGTTGTTCCGCCACGCGAAGTGGCTGCGGCTGCACGTCATCTCGCAGGTGACAGAGTTCGCGCGCGGCCTTCACATCGACACCGATGCGATCGAAGAGCTCGCCGCCCAGTTCGACCCCTCGGCGCCCGAGGCCCTGCGCGAGGCCCTGGAGAGCGGTGCGCTCCTGCCGATGCGTTCGGAGGCGCAGACCGCGGCCCTCTCACGTCTGGAGAACCTTCTGGCGACCATCGAAGGCTGGGTGGACGTCGTCACGACGGATGCGACGCACCGGCTCCCGTCCGCGGATCGCATCGCCGAAGCGGTGCGGCGCCGCCGCGCCGTCGGCGGACCGGCCGAGCGCGCGCTCGGCTCCCTGGTGGGGCTCGAACTGCGTCCGCGCAGGCTCCGGGAGGCGGCCGCGATGTGGCGTGCGGTGACCGAGGCCGTCGGCATCGCCGCACGTGACTCCCTCTGGGACTACCCCGACCTCATGCCCTCGGCCGCCGACATCGACGACCCGGCCGCGCTCATCTCGCGTCTGCAGGCGCAGGCCCGCGGCGACGCCCCCGAGCGCGACGAGATCGACGAAGCGCTCGACGCGCTCCTCGCCGAGGCTTCGTCGGAATCGGCGGCGGCATCCGACGACGGAGCGACACCTCAGCCGAGCGGAGAGCTCCCCGGCGGGAGCGCTTCGGAGGAGGACGCCACGGACGCGGACGACACGGAGGGCGACTCCGGGTCGGCCGGTCCCCGACCCGTCTGATACCGCGGCATCCGTCCGAAATCACCTCGCGTCGGCGCCTGTGGACAGGAGTGCGCAGAGCAGGATGGGTCGTCGCAGAATCGGTCGATGCTCCGAATCGCACCTGCACACCCTCCGCTGTGGCTCACGCCGACGTCTTTGCAGTTCGGCGTCGAGGCCGTCGCACGGCTCGACGACGTGACGCCGTGGCAGGAGCGCGTGCTGGACGCCCTGAACGACGGCGTCGCCGAGTCGATGCTCGTGGCGCTGGCCGTCTGCTTCGGGGCGACCCGCGACGACGCGGTGCGGTTCTCCGACGCGATCAGGCCCGCGCTGGCGCGCCGTGATCCGCCTCCGCTCGCCGTGGTGATCGAGTTTCCCCCCGGCATGCGGCACGACGAGACGGCCGCTTTCACCCAGGCCGTCACCAGCACCGGCGTGCAGGTCGCCGACGCCCGCGACTGGCCCGGCGATCCTGAGGGCCATCCTGTCGTGGTGGTCGCATCGCGACTGCTCGACCCGCGTCGCGCGGCCGCGCTCACGCGCGCGGATGCCGTGCATCTCCCCGTCGAACTGTGGGGTGACACCGCGAGAGTCGGCCCGGTGATCGTCCCAGGACGCACCGCCTGCGCCGCCTGCCTCCACGCGCACCGCACCGACCGTGACCCGCAGTGGCCCCTCCTGGCGTCGCAGCTGCTCGGACGGCCACCCCTCGCCACCGACCCCGACGTCCTCCTCGACGCAGCGCTCGTCGCCGCGCGCCTCCTGCGCACGCATCCGCACCTCGGAGGTGAGCGGCGGCGGCAGGGGGCAGACCTCCGCATGGCCGGCGACCCCGTCGACGCCTCCCTGTCCGTCAGCCTCGCTGGCGCGACCGTGCACCGGTCGTGGCGCGCGCATCGCCCTCACGAACGGTGCCTCTGCCGATCTCCTGAAGGAAGCGCGACCGCTGACGCTCCCGGTGGCCGCTGGTCCGCGCCCACGACATCGAGAGGGTTCGCGCGGCCCGCGTGACGCCCACGTACGCCAGACGGCGCTCTTCGTCGACCGCGGTGAACGTCGTGGCGTACGAGATCGGCAGGAGCCCCTCGGTGAGTCCTGCGAGATGCACGTGCTGCCACTCGAGTCCCTTGGCCGCGTGGAGCGTGGCCAAGGTGACCGTGCGCAGAGACAGCTCGTGCTGGTCTTTGGCGCGAGCGACGAGGTCGTCGGTGAAGCGCCGCAGCGTCATATCCGCCGGGGCCTCCTCCGCCAGACGCAGGAGCGCCGCGCGCGCCTCCCACGACTCGCGCAGGGCGCCCCCGGCGGGCGGGGGGTCGTCGGTGAGGCCGAGCGAACGCAGCACGTCGCGTACTGTGGCGACGAAGCCGCCGTTCATCGGCGCGACGGCAGCGCCACGCAGCGCCATGATCGCCTGTCGCACCTCGGGGAGGTCGAAGAACCGGGTGCCGCCCAGGACGCTGGCCGCGATGCCCCGCGATGCCAGGGCCGCCAGAAGCGGCGCCGACTGCGCGTTGGAGCGATAGAGCACGGCGATGTCACGCGGGTCGGTGCCGGCGGCGAGCTGTTGGGCGATCGCCGCGGCGATGCCGTCCGCCTCCGCGGCATCGTCCTCGTATGCGGTCACGACGGGGGCGGGCCCCGGTTCGGCATCGGAACGAAGGTGAAGCGCCCCCGGACGTCCGCGCATGAGCGCGTTCGCGACGCCGAGGATCGCGGCATCCGAACGGTAATTGCGCTCCAGACGCACCAGCTGCGCATCGGGGTACCGGTCGGGGAACTCGAGGAGGAACCGCGGGTCGGCCCCCGCGAACGAGAAGATCGTCTGGCTGGCGTCACCCACGACGCACAGATCGCGGCGATCCCCGAGCCACAGCTCGAGGAGCCTGTTCTGAAGCGGCGAGACGTCCTGGAACTCATCGACCGTGAAGTGACGGTACTGCTCGCGCACCTCGGCGGCCACGCGCGGCTCCGCTTCGAGCATGCCGGCGCACGCGAGGAGCACGTCCTCGAAGTCCAGCTGACGGCGCTCGTCTTTCAGCCGCTCGTACGCCCTCTGCAGGTCTGCGATCTGGTGCGCATCGAGGCCGCCGATGCCCTCCGGTCGCTCGCGGGTCGCCTGGTCGATGGAGCGCATCGTGACCTTGCGCCACTCGATGCGGGAGGCCACATCGCGGAGGGTCGCCGCGTCCGCACGCAGTCGAAGGCTGTCGGCTGCCTGCCCCAGCAGGCGCACCTTGCCCGCCACGATCGTGGGAGCGGTGTCGCCTGCCACCTGCGGCCAGAAGTGGTTGAGCTGCGCCAGCGCAGCGGCGTGGAACGTTCGGGCAGACACCCCTTCCACGCCGAGCGCTCGCAGCCGGCCTCGCATCTCCCCCGCCGCCTTGGTCGTGAAGGTCACCGCCATGACCCTCCGGGGCGTGTACGCACCGGTCTCCACGCCGTGTGCGATGCGATGCGTGATCACCCGCGTCTTGCCCGTGCCCGCACCGGCCAGCACGCACACCGGACCCCGGAGGAGGGACGCCGCTTCTCGCTGCGCCTCGTCGAGCCCGTCGAGGGCCGTGCTCACGATTCGACCCAGTCGCGGATCAGCCGGTGGGCGATGGACGCCGAACCGGGAAGTGACACCTCGCCGCGTCCCTCGAAGGAGGCAGCCAGCTCATCGCGGGTGAACCAGCGCACGTCGACGATCTCCTCACCGTCCGGTCGGGCGGCCGCGGGGTCGGTCGCGACCGCGTGGAATCCCAGCATGAGCGATCGGGGGTAGGGCCACGCCTGCGACCCGCGGTAGCGGAATCCGGCAACGACCACGCCCGATTCCTCTTCGATCTCTCGCGCGATCGCCCCCTCGAGCGACTCTCCCGCCTCCACGAATCCGGCGAACGTCGAGTACACGTTGCGATCGGCCCACAGCGCATTCTTGCCGAGGAGCAGACGACTGCCCGCCGGATCGGTCACGGCGACGATGACCGCGGGATCGGTGCGGGGAAAGTGCTCCCGCGCGCAGACGGTGCACGCGCGCGCCCAGCCGCCCGCGCGAACGAGGGTCGTCCCCCCGCACCGGGGGCAGAACGGCGCATCCAGGAGCCAGCGCCCGAGTGCCAGCGCCGTGACGAAGACAGCGCCGTCGTGGGCAGGCAGGTCCCCGCCGACGGCGCGCAGAGACGCCCATTCTGCGGCCGCCACAGGCGGGCCCGCGTCGGAGTCGACAGCGGCCACGAGCAGCGCGGCACCCCGCTGGTCACGTCCGAGGAAGCCCCACACGGCAGGCGCGATCACCTGCGACGGCTCGGCGAAGGCGACTCCCCCGGCGGCATTCACAGGCGCGCGGTCGCCGTGGAGGGCGATCACCCGGCTTGCGGGGTCGGCGCGGAGCCGCTCCAGGAGACCGGGATCGGCACGTTCATCAGCAGCTCGATCGAATGCCGCACGCGCGAGTGCGGGCGGCTTCGGGACGTCCTGCGTCGTCATCGAGGACCTCTCTTGCGGGCGTGGCGCGAAGGCGCCCGGTCGTGCCCCGCCTACCCTGGGGGCATGGCACGCTCACCTCTCACTCTAGCCGCGTCGGTGACGTCCGCTCTTGCTCGGACGGGCGTGACACGCGTCGCCGCCCTGACAGAGCGCGCCGAAGGACGTTACGACAGCGCCCTCGTGACGCTCGACGACGGTCGTCACGCGGTCGTCCGCGTGCCCGTGGACGCCGACGCGGAGGCTGACCTGCATGCGCAGCGGCGCGCGCTGGCGGCTCTCACGCCCGGTGTGAGAGCGGTCCTCCCGTTCGCGGGGCCGTCGGTGCTCGGCGAGACGCCGTTCGACGGTTCGACGGCGACCGTGTTCTCGTGGCTCTCGGGATACCGGGTCGACGCGGCCCAGATCCCGGAGGGACCGGGGATTGCGACGGCACTCGGCGCAGCGACCGCCGCCGTGCATGATCTTCCGGTGTCCGTCGTCCGCGACGCCGGCCTCCCGGTGCTGACGGCGTCGCAGGTGCGCGACGAGGCGGAACGTCTGCTCGATCGCGCGGAGGCGACGGGGCGGTTGCCGTTCGGCCTCCTGCGCAGGTGGAGTGCGGCGCTGGCCGCCGATTCGCTGTGGCGATTCGAGACCTGCGTGACTCTCGGCGGAGTGGACCCCGCGTCGTTCCTGTTCGAAGACGACGCCGACGGCAACCCCGCCATCACCGGCCTCCTCCATTGGGCGGGCCTGACGGTCGGAGATCCGGCGGTCGACATCCGCTGGCTCGCCTCAGCGCCCACGGCCCGCGTCGAGGTGCTCGACGCATACACGCATGCCTCGCACCGCACCGTCGATGTCGCCCTGTGGGAGCGCGCGCGCCTCCACGCGGAGCTGGAGTTCGCCTCGTGGCTCGTGCACGGTCACGCCGAAGGCGCGGAGACGGTGGTCGCGGATGCGGTCGCGCTGCTGGAAGCCCTCGAGGAGAGCGTGCGGGATGCGCCGCCCCTTGCCCACGATGCGATCACCGTCGACGATGCCATCGCCGCGTTCGGTCGCGTGCCGACGACGGCGGCGGTCGACACCTCGATGCAGACCGACACCTATGACGCCGACGTCCTTTCCGAGTACACGACCGATGAGGTGGCGCCCGCTCCGACGTCCGACGACGAGACCGCGCCCATCGAGATGTCGGAGTGGGCACCGCCGGCCACGCCCAGCGCCCCCGCTGAGCAGGCGGAGTCCGACGAAGACCACGACCCCGAGAGCGCAGCCCGCAACGCATTGAGACGCTGGACCGAGACCGCCTGACCCATCGGCCGGGAGCGGCGAGCGGCATCGCTGCGCTGCTCAGCCTCGCAGCACGAGGTCGTCACCGACGTAGTACAGGGCGACGTCGATCTGATCGAGCGGGGTGCCGTGCTTGGCGTGGTACGCGCGACGGTAGAGCTCCAGCTGCAGCATCCGTTCTTCGCGCTCGGCACCTGTGCGCGGTGGGCGCCCCGTCTTCCAGTCGACGATCTCGATGCGCCCGTCGCGTTCGTACACGGCGTCGAGCTTGCAGATGACGATGTGCGGTCGCCCATCGGGAAGGAGGTCGTCGGCGGTGAAGTCGATCTCCGTCTCCACGGCTATCGGACGCAGTTGCGCCCATTCCGAGGCGAGGAATCGCCGCTTGAGGTCGTCGAGGGCAGCCTCGTCGGCGTGACCGCCCGGCAATCCGTCGTCGTCGTGCTCCCAGAGTCCATCGTCGACGCTGGGGCCTGGGCCGGTGAGCCCTGATCGCTGCTCCACCCAGGCGTGGAAGAGGGTACCCAGGCGCGTCTGGCGGTACGGCCTCTCGGGGAGTGGCCGGACGGCGGCGGCAGCGGCTGCTGCGTAATCGCCGACGAACTCCTTGAAGCGCGACGCCGGGATGCGCGTCGGCGCAGCCACATCACGTCGCGCGGCGCGCGCTTCGCGCTCGGCGAGCAGCAGAGAGAGGTCGCGCGTTGCGGTGACCCGGTCGCGACGCTGCGCGTCGCGGACGAGCGCCGCGGCGGCCTCCACGCGCGGCCGCCGTGCTCCGAGCGGGTCGAGCGGCCACGTGAGCAGTCTGCGCTCATCGAGGTAGGGGTTCTCGCCGGGCTCGAGATCGAGGTCTGCCGTCAGATGCAGCGTGTCGCAGATCTCCGTGAGGAAGGGGCTGGGCGGCCGCGGGCTGGTGGTGCCCGACCATGCGGAACCGGTCAGGAGCAAGTGGTCGCGGGCGCGCGTGACGGCCACGTAGGCGAGCCGGCGCTCCTCATCGAGCTGACGCGCACTGATCGCGTCTTTGAACGCAGTGTGCGCGGCGCGGAGATCTTGCTGAGTGGGAGCTTCGTCCGCGCCCCACGCGAGATGCGGCAGCCAGGCGCGGTCGCCGCGGAACCGATACGGGAGCACGCCGAAGCGCAACCACCCGAGACCGTCGCGCGGTTTGGCGGGCAGCTCGTCGGCGACGATCCGCACGACCGCCACCGCGTCCCATTCGAGCCCCTTCGACCCATGGATCGTGAGCAGTTGGACGACGTCCTCCTCCGGCGGTTCCGTGCGCGGAGCGAACTCGTCGAGCCGCTCCGCCCGGTCGAGCCAGGCCAGCAGCGCAGGCAGCGATCCGCTCTCGTCGGTCGCGAGGAAACCGTGAAGCTCATCGACGAAGGCCCGCAGCTGGTCACCGGCTATGCGAGCAGGCCCGCGCGACTCGTTGGCGGCCAACTCGATATCGAGTCGCAGCTCGACCTCGATGAGCCGCACGAGGTCTGGCACGGGCATCCCGATGGCTCGGCGCAATTCGGAGAAGACGGACCCCGCGTCGCGAAGACGGCGGAGACCCTCCGCCGTGAAACCTTGGAGCCAGCCATGCTCGGGCTTCTGCCGCACGAGGAAGTCGAGTGCGTCGATGAGTGACCCGCTCTCGTCGCCCCCCGATCGCCGCATGCGGTCGGCGACGTCGGGGCTGAGCTCCTGCAATGCGGAGTCGTGGCGGGCGATCCGGCGTGAGAGGGCGGCAAGAGCGCGGAGGTCGGCCAGTCCGATGCTCCAGCGGGGTCCTGCGAGCAGCCGGATCAGGGAGGACCCTGCCGTCGGATCGCTGATGACACGCAGTGCGGCCACGACGTCCACCACCTCGGGAGTCGACAGCAGGCCGCCGAGTCCCAGGATGCGATGCGGGATGCCGTGCCGGCCGAGCGCGTCAGCGAAGCGCACCATGTGCTTCTTGGCGCGGAACAGCACCGCACCCGTGGTCGGTCTCCCGCCCGCGGCACGTGTCGCCCGCACATCCTCGAACCATGCGGCCACCCGCTCGGCCTCCGCATCCACGTCGAGCAGGTACGCGGCCTCCACTCGGCCGGCGGGGGCGCCGGCACGGGCGCGGAGGGCGTCGACGCGCACCGGCGAACGCGCAGAGAGCGGCCCGAGCACGGCATTGGCGGCCATGAGGACCGCCTCGCTGTTGCGCCAGCTGGTGAGCAGCGAATACGTCTCCGCGGACGGCTCGGTCGACTCAGCCGGGACGAACGCCGCGCTGAATCCGCCCAGGTTGCCGGCACTGGCTCCGCGCCAGCCGTAGATCGACTGATGCGGGTCACCGACCGCCATGACCGCCGTTCCAGCGAACAGGGTCGCCAGAAGGTCGGTCTGCACGACCGAGGTGTCTTGGTACTCATCGAGGAGCACCACGCGATAACGCTCGCGCAGCTCCGCCGACACCGATGGATGGGCGCGGACGACCTCCAGCGCTCCTGCGACCTGGTCGGAGAAGTCGATGAGGCCGCGGCGACGCTTCTGCCGGTTGTACTCCCGTGCGAGACCGGTGAGGAGGCCGAGGCCGCCGACCCGTGCGACGGCGGTGCGCACGTCGGCGTAGACAGTGGTGCGACGATCCTGCGACGGGCGGTCGAGCACGTCGGCGAAATCGTCGGCGAACGCGGCGAGCTCGTCGAGGTCGACGAGGTTGTCCACGGCGTCGCGCGCGAGCTGCAGCGCAGCGTCGATGATCGTCGACGGGCGGTACTCGACCGCCTCCAGACGCGGATCATCGCTGTCGTGCACGATGCGGCGCATCAGCAGCCACGCGGCCGACTCGCTGAGCACGGCGGCCTCGGAGTCGCGCCCGATGCGGATCGCGTTCTCACGGACGATCGCATCGGCGAAGCTGTTATAGGTGGCAACGGTCGGCCGGTGCAGGAGCGCATCGGCGTCCGGCGGCGCGTACGCCGATCCTCCCAGCGCGTCGAGGGCACGCATCCGGTCGCTGTCGGATCCGCCCCCCTGCTCGATGCGCGCGAAGACCTCGAGCCGGCCTGCGGCGTGGAGGGCGCTGAGCTGGGGCATGAGGCCGCGACGCTCGAACTCGGCGAGGCGGTTCAGACGCCGCTGGATGCGCTCGGACAGCTCGCCCGCAGCCTTACGCGTGAAGGTGAGACCGAGCACTTCGTCTCGCCGGACGAGTCCGTTGGCGACGAGCCACACGACGCGACCCGCCATCGTCTCGGTCTTGCCGCTGCCCGCGCCGGCGACCACCAGGGCCGGTCGCAGCGGTGCCGAGATGACGGCTGACTGCTCGCCGGTCGGAGGGAACTGCCCGAGGGCCGCCGCGATGGCCTCGGGTGAGATGAGGGCGGTCATGACGAGCTCACCGGCCCGACGGTGTGGATGCGGCACAGCCCGTACGTGTGGTCGTCGCGGCAGTGCGCTTCATACGGCGCAAGGAACTCCCGGCTGCCGACGACCTGCACGGCTGCCGAGATGCGAGCGAGGAACGCGGCGCGCGTCTCCTCGTCGAAGGGCGGCTGTGAAGGCGTCGCATATTCGGCGTGCCGGGTCTTCTTCAGGACGAGGAGCTTCGCTCCTGCCGACTCGCGGCCCTCGACGCCGGGGATCGCTCCGGACTCGAAGGCGAGCTGGTAGGCGCTGAGCTGAGGATTGGTCGCCGCCGCAGCGGCACTCGTGGATTCGCTGCGTCCGGTTTTGAGGTCGACGATCACCACCCGTCCGTCGGAGGTCAGCTCGACGCGGTCGACCGTGCCGGTCATGACGGCGGGGAGTGCCGCACCGTCCACAGGCACCTCCAGGGCGAACCGGGGTTCGGCGCTCACCAGACGGGTGCCCGCCTTCTCCGCGTCGCGCAGGTAGCGGCTGAGCCGGGCGATGAGGTCACGCGCTCGCGCGCGTTCGGAACGCTCGATCCAGCCGGCCTCGAACTCCAGCTCGCCCCAGCGTTCTTCGACGGCACGCCACAACGCATCCTCGTCGGAGCCGTCTGCATGCTCCAGCGCCGCATGGATGAGCGTGCCGAGCCCCGCCACGACGGTGCCGCTGTCGGCACCGAGCTCGCCGATCACCCAGTTGAGCTGGCAGTCGTCGATGGCCTGCAGCTTGGAGGGCGACAGTCGCGCAGGTTCGACGGCGAGGTCGTACAGCGGCGCCATGGAGGTCGGTGACGACAGACCGTACCAGTCGCCGGGGTCGGCGCCGGCGACACCGGCATCGGCGAGGAGAGCCAGCTGGGCGGCGGCCTCGCGGCGCACCGGCTCGGGCACTCCGTCGGCCGTGAGCATACGGCGATGCTGGGCGACGAGACCGCGCAGAGACAGAGGATGCTCTGCGCTGCGCGGCGCGGGCTGGGCCGGCGGGAGCATCTCGAACAGGACGCTCGGGCCCGTGTCGTCGTCGTCGACCGCGGTGACGATGAGGCGCTCACGGGCGCGCGAGACCGCACGTGCGAACAGGCGCAGCTCGTCGTGGAGCACACCCCGCCGACGATCCACGGTGCGGGGGTCGACTCCCTCGGGCAGCCCGAGACGCCACGTCTCCAGGAGGCTGCCACGCACCCGGAGGTTTGGCCACACGCCTTCCTGGACGCCGGCGACGACCACGGTGTCGAACTCTGCGCCCAGTGCGCCCGCGGGGGTCATGACCCGTACCGTCCCGACCGGGGCAGGGGTGCTCAGGCGGTCTTCGGCCACGTCGGAGTCGAGGATCCCTCGGAGGAAGGCGAGCGGAGAGGTGCCGTCTTCGCGCTCGCCATGCCGCTTGGCGGATTGGAAAAGTGCCACGACCGCGTCGAGGTCGCGCCCGGCCTGCTCCGCCAGAGGACCACTGCCACGCGAGGCCTCGTGCCAGGCGCGCTCGCGTCCGGACCGCTCCCATGCCGTCCACAGCAGCTCATGCGCCGTCGCGCCCTCGGCGAGCTGGATGCGCAGCAGCTCGAGCGTCTGGGCCACTCGGGCCGCACGGCGTCCCTCCCGGGTGTCGATCAGTTCGAATTCGAGCGGATGCCGCATGCCCGAGGCGAGGAGCTCACGGGCCGTCGGCAGCGACTCCTCATCGCGCTGCAGAGCGCAGTGCCGGAGCGCGGTGCGCAGGCGGCGCAGCTCGACGGCATCCATCCCCGCGCCGCGCAGCGCATCGGTGACCGCATCAGCGTCCCAGTGCTCGGGGTCGAGCGCGGCGAGATCGACCATGCGAAGAAGATCGCGGACCGCCGACGACGATGCGAGGGTGCGCGTCGGGCCGGTCGCCCCGGTAGGAACGTCGCGCGCCGACAGCTCGTCTTCGAGAGCCGCCACCTGGCGTGCGTCGTGGGCGATGACAGCGCACTGCTCCCAAGCGACGCCGTCGTGCACGTGACGCTCGCGCAGCAGTCGCGCGATCGTGTCGTACTCCTCCGCCGCGGAACGCACGACGTGCACGCGGACGGAGTCGTCCGGGTCATTCGACAGAGAAGGATCCGGGCGCGGAGGATCAGCCCGAGGAGCATCCGGATGGGGCACGGACTGCTCGGTCGCGGCACCGCGGTCGTCTGACCCCGCGCCGGGCCGACGGCGATGCGCCACGATCCCGGCAGCACCGATGCGTGAGGTCACCTCGGCGATGAGGTCACGGTGCGCGGCGGTGCCGCGATGGGCTCCCCGCAGCACGTGGAGAGGACCCTCCGCCGCCAGGCGCGCGAAGTTCTCGGGACTCGCACCGCGGAACGCCCCGGAGCCGACATCGGGGTCTCCGAAGGCGAGGACGGCCACACCGCGGGTGCGCAGTGCCTCGAGCAGTGCGATGCCGCCGAGCGTGAGCTCTTGGGCGTCGTCGACCAGCACGACCTTCAGCCGCCCCAGCGCCCCGAGTTGCGGGGCGCCGCCCGGGAGGGTGCGCAGGAGAGCGACGGCTTCCTGGACGAGTCCGGCCGCGTCGCGGTGTGCCCCGCGCAGACGTGCGCGCACTCCGTGATACTCACGGGCGAACGATGCCATCGCGTGCCAGACTTCGACCTCGCGCTCGCCGGCTCGCCGGGCCAGTTCGACGTGGTCGATGCCGAGCGAGGTCATCTCGGCGAGGAAGGCGCGGACCTCGGCCCGGAAGCCCTTCGTGCCACGCACTTCGGCGGGAAGCCAGACAGGCCACCGGACGACCCCGGCGCGCTCGTCTTCGGCATCTCCTTCGAGAAGATCCTGAACGATGCGGTCTTCGTCGGGCCCGGTCAGCAGCTGCGGCGGTTCGGCATCGGCATGCACGAGCGAAGCGCGCACGATCTGATAGGCGAAGGCCGCGACCGACCGTGCGAGAGGCCCCGGAGTGGCCACGCCGACGGCGATCGCGAGCTCATCGCGCAGGGCGGTCGCCGCCGTCCGGGTCGGGGTGATCACGAGGATCTCCTCGGGCGCCGCACCGCGGCGGATGAGTGCTGCCGTGCGCGCCACCACGGCCGAGGTCTTGCCCGTGCCCGGAGCGCCGACGACGACACCCGATGCGTCGGCCGGGAGATCGATCACGCGACGCTGGTCGACGTCGTCGACGAGGCCCCGGGACAACTGCATGACGACAACGCTAGCCGCAGCCCCTGACACCCGGCGGTGTCGTAGAGTCGGAAGTGGCGCCCGAGTGAGGGAGCCGGAAAGGCAGCACACCCATGGAGATCCGCATCGGCCTCGCCAACACCCCGCGAGAGCTCAACTTCGAGTCCGACGAATCGGCCGACTCCGTGAAGAAGCTCGTCACCGACGCGCTGGAATCCGGCACGGGCCACCTGTCGTTCACCGACACGAAGGGCAACTCCTACGTCGTCCCCACCGCCGCGATCACCTTCGTCGAGGTCGGCACCGACCACTCGCGCCGCGTCGGTTTCGTCGCCTGACATGCAGATCGTCATCGCCCTCGTCGTGGGCGCCGCGGTCGGCGGTCTGCTGCACTACCTGCAGCCGGGACGCGACGTGCGCGGCGCGGCGCTCGCGCCGGTGCTCGGCACACTCGTCGGCGGGACGGTCTGGCTCGCCCTGACATGGGCGGGCCTGACCACCGAGAGCCCGTGGCTGTGGCTCGCATCGTTCGCCGCGCCGCTGATCGTCGTGCCGCTGTCCCTCGCAGTGCTCACCCGCACCCGCGCGGCGCACGACGCTCGCGAGAGAGAGCGACTCGGCATCGCCTGACGATCAGGCTCAGGCGTCGAGGCCGAGTGCCGACATGCGCCGCGAGTGCGCACCGAGGAGCTCCGTGAAGACGGGTTCCACCCGCTTCTCCTCCGCCGCGTCCAGCGACCTCGGGCGAAGCGCGGCCCGCGCGATGAGAAGCGTGTCTCCCACCAGGCGCCTTCCCCACAGTGCCAGGAGCGAACGCCATTCGGTATCCGCCTCGATCGCCTCGGTGATGATCGCCACGACCGCGTCACGGTCGTCGTCGCGCCCGAGGATGTCGGCGACGCGCGAGCCGGTCGAACCGTAGCTGGCCGACAGCGACCGGTAGAAGTCGTCGAGCATGCCTGCCGTGATGTGCACCGACAGCATGGTCTCGAGGGGGCGTGCCCCGTGCGTGGCCCGGCGGAAGGCGTCGAGCGGCTCCCGGAAGGGGAGCATCAGCTCCAGCGGATCCGCCCCGCGATCGCGGATCAGACCGACGAGGCCGTGGTGCTTCGTCAGCGCCGCGCCCGCTGCCAGCGACAGCCGCTCCTTGTGGGTCAGATCGAGGGTCGGGGCGATCAGCTCGCTGAGCGTCTCGAAATACCCGAGCTGGAGATAAGCGGCCTGCCCCAGGAAGGTCTCGATGTCGGGGGCGAGCTCCTCGAAGTCGACGCGCGACACGTCGCCGTGATCTCCTCGCGAGCGCACCCGCAGCATCCTCTCGGGGGCGCGCGTGCGCTGCCAGAACCACCTCACCACGTCGTACAGCCTAGGGCTGACATGCCGCTCGCGCCCATCGCGCCGTCCGCACAGGCCCGCTCCGGTAGGCTGGTGGGCGTCCCGGCGATGGATCGGGACCCCGCGCCTGCGGATGAGTGGAGGGCGTGGACCCGACACGGGCGGCATCTCACCGCCAGACAGGCATGGACAAATGACGACATTCGTCGAACTCGGCGTCGACCAGGACATCGCGGATGCACTGGCATCCAAGGGCATCATCGATGCCTTCCCCATCCAGGAGCAGACGATTCCCCTCGGCCTGCCCGGGCAGGACATCATCGGCCAGGCCAAGACCGGCACCGGCAAGACCTTCGGCTTCGGCATCCCCGTCGTCCAGCGCCTGGGCCTCGATCCGGCGCCCGGCGTGAAGGCGCTCATCGTCGTGCCCACGCGTGAACTGGCCGTGCAGGTGTACGAAGACATGGACATGCTCACCTCGAACCGCTCCACGAGCGTCGTCGCGATCTACGGCGGCAAGGCGTACGAGGGTCAGATCGATCAGCTCAAGGCCGGAGCGCAGATCGTGGTCGGCACACCCGGTCGCCTCATCGACCTCAACAACCAGCGTCTCCTCGACCTGTCGAACGCCACCGAGGTGGTGCTGGACGAGGCCGACAAGATGCTCGACCTCGGCTTCCTGCCCGACATCGAGAAGATCTTCTCGAAGGTCCCGCCGGTACGTCACACGCAGCTGTTCTCGGCGACCATGCCCGGGCCGATCGTCGCGCTGGCGCGACGCTTCATGTCGAACCCGATCCACATCCGTGCCACCGACCCCGATGAAGGCCTCACCCAGGCGAACATCCGCCACCTCGTCTACCGGGCCCACTCGCTCGACAAAGACGAAGTCATCGCGCGGATCCTGCAGGCCGAGGGCCGCGGGAAGACCGTCGTCTTCACGCGCACGAAGCGGGCGGCGCAGCGGCTGGTCGACGAGCTCAACGATCGCGGCTTCAACGCCGGCGCGGTTCACGGCGACATGAGCCAGGAAGCGCGCGAGCGCTCGATGGCCGCCTTCAAGGCCGGCAAGAAGGACATCCTCATCGCCACCGACGTGGCAGCTCGCGGGATCGACGTCGACGACGTCACGCACGTCATCAACCACACGATCCCCGATGACGAGAAGACCTACCTTCACCGCGCCGGTCGCACCGGCCGCGCGGGCAAGACGGGCATCGCCGTGACGTTCGTCGACTGGGAAGACCTGCACAAGTGGGCGCTCATCAACCGCGCCCTCGAGTTCGGCCAGCCCGAGCCCGTCGAGACGTACTCCTCCAGTCCCCACCTGTACGAAGACCTCGACATCCCCGCCGGCACCAAGGGCCGCATCGCGACCGCCCCCAAGACGCAGACCGTGCGCACGCAACGCCCGGCGCGCGCCGCCGACGCCGCCGCGGAAGGGACCACGGAGGGCGGCTCGCGTCGCCGTCGCCGCCGTCGCAGCGCCTCGGAGGAGGGCCGCGTCGGTGCCACCTTCGCGGAGGGCGTCGAGGCATCCGCTCCGGCGAGCTCCGGTGAAGGCGACGCCTCGGCCGACCGTGGCGCGGACGGCGCCGGCACCCACGACGGCTCGGGCAAGGAGCACCACGACGGCAAGCCGGCTCCCGCGCGCCGCCGCCGTCGTCGCCGTGGCGGATCAGGTGCCGCCCCCGTCGCGAACGCCTGACGCACGCGCCGGCTGCGCGGTGAGCGACCGAGCCTCCTGCCTCAGGGGTAGACCGGAGAGCTCCCCGTCGCCCGCTCGATGATCCGGGCGACCATCGTGTCGGATGTCGTGTGCTCCCCCGGCGTGTTCGGCTTGCCGAGTCCGTGGTAGTCGCTGGACCCTGTGACGATCAGGTCCCGCCGCCGCGCGAGATCCCGAAGCCGTCCGAGCGCGGGCTCCTGATTCTCGCGGTGTCCCAGCTCGTAGCCGGCCAGTCCCGCGTCGAGCATGCGCTCGGTCAGTTGCGCGGGGAGCCCTGCGCGCCCGGCCGGATGGGCGATGATCGCGACCCCTCCGGCATCCGTCACCGCGGCGACGGCGGCCACCGGATCGGGCGCGTACAGGTCGACGTAATAGTCGCCACGGGGGTGGAGGATGTCGGCGAACGCTTCTCCCCGGTCGCGCACCAGCCCTTTGGCCACGAGCGCGTCAGCGATGTGGGGCCTTCCGACGGTGGCTCCCGTCGCCGTCTGGGCGACGATGTCGTCCCATGCGAGGTCGTAGTCGCGCGAGATGCGATCTGCCATGGCGCGCGCGCGTGTGAGGCGGGAATCGCGGATGCGCTCGGTGAGTGCCCGCAGTCCGGCATCGTCGGGATCGAACAGGTACGCGAGCACATGAACGCTGCGCCATTCGTATCGCGCTGACAGCTCCATCCCGGGAAGGAGCGTCATGCCGAGCGAGGTCGCCGCGTCGGCGGCCTCGGCCCACCCCGATGTCGTGTCGTGGTCGGTGAGGGCGACGGTGCGCAGCCCGAAGCGATGAGCGGACGCCATCACCTTCGCCGGCGGCTCGGTGCCGTCGGAGTGATCGGAGTGGAGGTGCAGGTCACTCGGGCCGGAGAACCTCTGCGACGCCACGGACATGTCCCGAGCGTAGCGCGGTCTCCACCCCGGCCCGCGACGCCGCTCGCGCCCCGGCGATGACGACACCGCCGACGGCCCCTCCACCGATGCCGCCAACTCCCAGACTGCTGTCATAGAGTCGGCGACGTGTTGCGATTGCTCGGTGTGCTGACGACGATCGTTTTCGCGATAGCGGCGGCAATCGTCACGTGGCCCCAGTTCTTCCGGCTGGAGCGCACGTTCCCGGTCGCGCAGATCGTCTCCCTGCGCGGACCCCTCGCGGTCGCGTTCGCGGTGCTGGCCGTGCTCGCACTGCTCCTGTGTCTGGCCCGCACCCTGCGTGCCTTCGCGGCATCCATCCTTCTCGTCTCACTCATCGCGTGCGGCGCGAACGTGGCGATCCTCGCCGTGCGCGGCACCGGATCGTCCACGCTGCCCGCCAAGACCGACTCTTCGCTGCGGGTCATGACCTGGAACACGGCGGGCGCCGCCACCGATCCCGCCGTCATTGCGCGAACGGCCGTGTCGATCGAGGCCGACATCGTCGCCCTCCCCGAGACGACGATCGACGCCGGCAAACAGGTGGCCGTCGCGATGCGGGAGATGGGCCACCCGATGTGGGCCCACCATGAGAGCTTCGGCGACCGCGAAGACTACCCCGACTGGGATGCCAACTCGACGACACTCCTCATCTCCCCCGATCTCGGCGACTACGCCGTCGTCGACTCCACCTCCGACGGCACCACCAACACGTCATCGGTTCCGAGCGTCGTCGCGATGCCGGTCAACGGCGACGGCCCGATCGTCGTGGCCGTGCACGGCGTCGCCCCTCGCCAGTCGGCGATGCAGTCGTGGCGCACCGATCTCCAGTGGATCGCCGACCAGTGCGCCGCCGACGACGTCATCCTTGCGGGTGACTTCAACGCGACGGTCGATCACATGGACCGTCTCGGCACCGACGGCGGCACACTCGGCCGCTGCCGCGACGCGGCGATCGAGACGGGCAACGGCGGAGTCGGCACGTGGTCGACCGAATGGGCCCCGCTGCTGGGCGCCCCGATCGACCACGTCATGGCGACCGACACCTGGGAGCCCGCGGCATCCGTCGTGCTCGGATCTCTCGACGCGTCGTCGGGAAGCGATCACCGACCCCTCGTGGTGCAGTACGAGCGCAGCGGGGATTCCGGCTGAGCAGCGGTCCCGGCGCCTGTCCACTCCGCGCCGGGAGGTGCGAGACTGGATGCCATGAGCACGCGCGACAGCGACACGATCGCCGAGACCGAGGACTCCCGCAAGGTCACGACAGACGCTGCGGCACCGCCCGCCGAGCCGCAGGAGAACACCAACCGGCGCCAGCCGTTCCCCCGGGGCTTCCTCGAGACGATCTCCACCGGGTGGGCCGAGCGCCCGGAGGGCGCGCCTGTCGAAAGGCCGCAGGCACCCTACGCCGCCGCCCGGCGTGACGCCCTCTCCGCGGCTTTCCCGGGCCGACGTGTCGTGATCCCCGCCGGCTCGCTGAAGCAGCGGTCGAACGACACCGACTATCCGTTCCGCGCCCACTCGGCCTTCGCGCACCTCACCGGGTGGGGCGCGGATGCCGTTCCCGACTCGGTGCTCCTGTTCGAGCCCACCGAGGACGGCCACGAGGTGACCCTCTATCTGCGCGAGCGCGCCGACCGCACCACGGCGGAGTTCTACAGCGATGCGTCGATCGGCGAGTTCTGGATCGGTCCGCGTCCGTCGCTGGCCGGCGTCTCCGCCGACCTCGGCATCGCGACGGCGCACATCGACACGTTCGAAGCGCGTGACGGCGACGTCACCCTCGACGAGGATGCCGACCTCACGCGCTTCGTGTCGGAGATGCGCCTCGTCAAGGATGAGTACGAGATCGAGCAGATGAAGCTCGCCGTCGAGGTGACCGCGCGCGGGTTCGACGACATCGTGGCCGACCTCCCCCGCATCATCGCGACCCCCCGGGGAGAGCGGGCCGTGGAGGGGATCTTCCACCACCGCGCTCGGATCGAAGGCAACGGCGAGGGATACGACACGATCGCCGCATCAGGCCCGCATGCGTGCTACCTGCACTGGACACGCAACGACGGCGCCGTCGTGCCCGGAGACCTGATCCTCATCGACGCCGGTGTCGAGATCGACAGCCTGTACACGGCCGACATCACCCGCACCCTGCCGGTGTCGGGCACATTCACGCCCATCCAGCGGCGGGTGTACGAGGCCGTGCGCGAAGCCGCCGACGCGGCCTTCGCCGCGGCCCGGCCCGGCGTGACGTTCCGTTCCGTGCACGAGGCGGCGATGACCGTCATCGCCGCACGGGTCGCGGAGTGGGGGCTTCTGCCGGTGGCCGCCGATGACGCCCTCGACCCGGAGACGGGTGGGCAGCATCGCCGCTACATGGTCCACGGCACCAGCCACCATCTCGGGATCGACGTGCACGACTGCGCTCAGGCGCGCCGCGAGATGTACTACGACGGCGTCCTGGAGCCGGGCATGGTCTTCACGATCGAGCCCGGGCTGTACTTCCAGATCGACGATCTGACGGTTCCGGAGGAGTACCGCGGCATCGGTGTGCGCATCGAAGACGACATCCTCCTGACCGAGGACGGACCGGTGAACCTCTCCTCCGCCATCCCCCGCACGGCCGACGAGGTCGAGGCGTGGATCGCGCGGCTGTCCGCGTGACCTACACCGCGCCTGCGCCCTTCACCACGCGCCCACAGCTCGAGGGCGCTTTCGGCTTCGCCGCATCGACGCACTGGCTCGCCAGCGCCGCGGCCCAGGCGATGCTCGAGCGAGGCGGCAACGCGTTCGACGCCGCCGTGGCGGGGGGATTCGTCCTCCACGTCGTGGAACCGCACCTGAACGGCCCGGGCGGCGACCTCGTCGGGCTGTTCCGCCCCGCGGGCGGCGAGCCCACCGTGCTGATGGGGCAGGGCCCCGCCCCCGCCGGCGCCACGATCGGACATCTCCGCGGGGAAGGCCTGGACCTCGTGCCGGGGGCGGGCGGGCTCGCCGCGGCGGTGCCGGCCGCGGTCGACGCGTGGCTGCTCCTGCTGCGCGATCACGGCACGCTGACACCGGCAGAGGTGCTCTCTCCGGCTATCGCCTACGCCCGCGACGGGCACCCGCTCCTTGCCGCCGCGGCAGCGACGATCGGGCGCGTGGGCGACCTCTTCCGCCAGCACTGGCCGACATCGGCCGCACTGTGGATGCCGCACGGCACCGCACCCGACGCGGGCGACATCGTCCGCAACCCCGCCTACGCCGCGGTGCTGGGCCGCCTGGTGGCGGCCGCCTCCGAGCATCGCGATCGGGCCCACGCCGTCGACGCAGCCCGATCGCAGTGGCGCGTGGAGCTACGCGCAGCAGTGGAGTTCCTGAGCGTCCCGCACCGGCATTCCACGGGCACCGACCACGCTGCCGTCCTCCGCATGGATGATCTGGCCGACCCTCCTGCCCGCTACGAGGAGCCCCTGTCGGTGACCTTCCGCGGGCGCACGGTGTACAAGGCCGGAACGTGGACGCAAGGCCCCGCCCTGCTGCAGGCGCTCGGCATCCTCGACCCCCTGCCGGATGCGCAGCTCGACCCGTCGACGGCGCTCGGCGCGCACACCGTCGTCGAGACGCTGAAGCTCTGCCTCGCCGATCGCGACGCGTACTTCGGAGACGGCGTGGATGCTGCACCGTTGCTCGACCCGTCGTATCTCGCCGCCCGCCGCGCCCTCATCGGCGACACGGCGTCACGCGAATGGCGCCCGGGTCGCCCCGACGGTCGCACGCCGTTCCTGCCGCCGCTGCGAGCGTCGTCCGTGCGCGGCGCGGATGCCGGCGAGCCCACCGTCGATCGTCGCGGATCCACGCGGGGTGACACCTGTCACATCGATGTCGTCGACCGGTGGGGGAACATCGTCTCCGTCACTCCGTCGGGCGGCTGGCTCCAGTCGTCGCCGACGGTGCCGTCGCTGGGCTTCTGCCTGGGCACACGGCTGCAGATGTGCTGGCTCGACGAGGAGTCCCCCTCGGCCCTGCGTCCCGGCCGTCGCCCTCGCACGACGCTCTCACCCACCCTCGTCGTCGGCGGTGAGGACGCGTTCGCGATGGGCACGCCGGGCGGCGATCAGCAGGATCAGTGGCAGCTGCCGATGCTCCTGCGCATGCTCGCCGGCGGGTACTCCGCCCAGCAGGCGATCGATGCGCCGACCTTCCACACCACGGCCCTGATCGATTCGTTCTGGCCCCGGACCTGGGAAGCGGCCGGCGTCACGGTGGAAGATCGCGCGGGCGACGACTTCATCGGACAGCTTCGAGCCCGAGGACACGAGGTCACCGTGACGGGCGGATGGTCGCTCGGCCGTCTCTCGGCGACGGGCACCGACCATGCGCGGTCGGTGGGCGGTCCGCTGCTGTGGGCGGCGGCGAACGCCCGCGGCATGTCAGGGTACGCCACGGGACGCTGATCACCGCAGGGGAAGGACCGCAGCAGCACCGGCGTCAGCGGAGCCACTCCGCGATCGGCGCGGCCAGGGAGGCGCCGACCTCGTCGGCCGCGCGCTTGCGCCCTTTGACCTCGAAAGAATGCCCGCCGCCCTGCACCCACACGACGTCCGCGCGCCGGCAGGTTGCCAGGACCTCATCGAACTGCTCGCGGGGCTGGATGAACGGGTCGTTCTCGCCCTCGACGAACAGCTGCGGCACGGCGATGCGCGGGAGATGCTCCGAACGCAGCTTGTCGGGCTCCCCCGGCGGATGCAGCGGATACCCGAGGTACACCAGCGCCGACGGCGAGATCGTGCCGTCCGCGGCTGCCATCGATGCCATCCGCCCGCCATACGACTTCCCCGCCGCGACGAACCGTCCGCCCGGGAGCAGTCGGCCCGATTCCTCGGCGACCGCCTGCCAGGTGGCGATCGCGTGGGACGCCGGCCCCGGCATCCTCCGCCCGGCTTCGACGTAGGGGAAGTTGAAACGCACCGTGGCGTACCCGCGAGCGGCCAGCTCTTCGGCGAGGCCTGTGAGGAAGGGGTGGGCCATGCCCGCGCCCGCGCCGTGCGCGATCGCGATGATCGTGTCGGCACGGTCGGGAATGCTCGCGATGGCCTGCACCTCGACGGCGCCGCGGGGAGCGTGCACCTCGACGGTCTGCGCGAGACGACGGATGCCGTCCACCCGCGCTTCTGTCACGGGCGGCGGGACGGGTCGCCCGGCTGCTCCCCCGGGTGCTGCGTGCCGTCGGGCTGCGGAGCCGCGCCCGGATCGGGCAGCGGGGATGCCGCGGGCCCGGTGGCGGGCGGTACCGGCGCCTCGGTGGGAGGGGTGGGCAGGATGCGTTCCCCATACTGCGGCGGGATGCTCGGGTCGACATCGGGCGCGGGGCGCGCCGCCGGAGCTGCGGGCACGCGCAGCACGTCACGAGCGCGTGCCAGCGACCGCGAGAGCACGGTGACCTCGTAGTGGTCGGCGATGATCTGTGTGATCGAGGTGTAGTCGCGACGGCGGCGCAGCACGCTGTAGGTGATGAGGCTCATCAGCATGCCGATGGCGATGCCCACGAGCATCACACCGACGAACAGCTGGATGGCCGCGTTCGGGGTGCCGAGCACGAAGATCGCGGAGAAGAGAAGTCCGAGGAGGATGCCGTTGATCGCGCCGGAGCGCGCAGCCGCCGCGTAGCCGAGGCGCCCGGTGACGGTCTCGACGGAACGGAGCCCGCGACCGACGATCGCGATGTCCTTCGCCGGAATCTCGGAGGCGATGAGGGAGGAGACGGCCTTCTGTGCTGCGTCGTACGACGGGAAGTCGGCGATCTTCTCGCCGTGCTCCCGCGGGGTCCCACCGATCATGCTCACCTCTCCATCCTCTCACGGCGCCGCCCGGCGCGCCCGGGTCGTGGCACCGGGCGCCACCGGGAGGACCGCACTACGCTGGACGGGTGAGTACGCAGCGGGTTTTCGTCGCGCGCCTTGTGGGGTGCGCCGTCTTCGACCCCGCCGGCGACCGGCTCGGCAAGGTCCGGGATGTCGTCGTCATCTTCCGAAAAGACGATCCGCCGCGCGTCGTGGGGCTCGTCGTCGAGATCCCCGGCCGGCGACACGTGTTCCTCTCGATCGGCCGCGTCACCTCCATCGCGACCGGACAGGTCATCACCACCGGGCTCATCAACGTGCGCCGCTTCCAGCAGCGCGGTGGAGAAGTGCGCGTCATGGCAGAGCTCCTCGGTCGCCGCGTCTACTTCCGCGACGGCTCCGGCGAGGCCGTCATCGAAGACGCCGCCATCGAGCGCGACCGCCTGGGCGAGTGGAACATCGGTCAGCTCTTCCTCCGCAAGCCCAAGACGAGCGCATCGCCCTTCGCGAAGGGTCCGACCACGTTCGCCCAGTGGCGCGACGTGCGAGAGCAGTCGACGCCCGGCGAGGCCCAGTCGGCCGAGCAGCTCGTCGCGAGCTACTCCGAGCTCAAGCCTGCCGACCTCGCGAACACCCTTCTCGACCTGCCCGACGAGCGTCTCCTCGAGGTCGCCGAGGAGCTTCCCGACGACCGCCTCGCCGACGCGCTCGAAGAGATGCCCGAAGACGATCAGGTGCACATCCTCGAGGCGCTCGGCGACGAGCGCGCCGCCGACATCCTCGACCAGATGGAACCCGACGACGCCGCCGACGTGCTCGCCCAGCTTCCCGAGCACCAGCGCGAAGAGCTTCTCGAGCTGATGGAGCCTGAAGAGGCCGAAGACGTGCGCGAGCTGCTGAAGTACGGGTCCGACACGGCGGGCGGCCTGATGACGAGCGAGCCGATCGTGCTGTCGGCCGACGCCACCGTCGCCGAGGCACTCGCTCTCATCCGTCGCCACGAGCTGCACCCCGCCCTGGCCGCCGCGGTCTTCGTCACCCTTCCGCCCTACGAGACGCCGACGGGCAGGCTGCTGGGAACCGTGCACTTCCAGCGGATGCTTCGCTACCCGCCGCACGAGCGACTGGGCGCGATCATCGACGACACGGTCGACGCCGTCCCCGTCACCGGTTCGGCAGCGGAGGTCGCCCGGCTGCTGGCGAGCTACAACCTCGTCTCCCTCCCCGTCGTCGATGAGGCGCACCGCCTCGTGGGCGTCGTGAGCGTCGACGACGTGCTCGACTACCTGCTTCCGGAGGACTGGCGCTCGCACGACGCCGACGATGCCCCCTCGCAGGCCGCGCCCACGGGGAGGCGATGATGCCCCGCAACAACCGCACCACGTCGTTCGACGCCCCCCTGGGCCGCAGCGGGCGCCGTCCCCAGCAGCCGTCGAACGACCGCTTCGGGCGCTTCACCGAATGGGTGGCCCGCGCCATGGGAACGCCCATGTTCCTCCTCATCCTGTCGCTGTTCTGCATGGGCTGGATCCTCTGGAACACCCTCATGCCCGAGTGGCTGCGATTCGACTCGCAGGAGTACGGGTTCACCGTGCTGACACTCGTGCTGTCGCTCCAGGCCTCGTACGCCGCACCGCTGATCCTCCTCGCGCAGAACCGGCAGGACGACCGCGACCGCGTCCAGATCGAACAGGACCGTCAGCGCGCGGAGCGGAACCTCGCCGACACCGAATACCTCGCCCGAGAGGTGGTCGCGCTGCGGATGAGTCTCTCCGAGGTCACCGACGGCATCATCACCCGGGAGGCGCTCCGGCAGGAGCTGTCCCGTCTCGTCGAGCAGCTCGACGAGCGTGATGCGCGCGAGAAGGAGACCACCGAGGACGACGATCACCGATGACCGCCGATGACGTCCGGCGCGCTGTCTCGGCGGTGCTCGACCCCGAGCTTCGGCGGCCGATCGGCGAGCTCGACATGGTGCGGGAGATCTCCGTGGAAGGCGATGCCGCCCATGTCGGGATCGTGCTGACCATCGTCGGCTGCCCCGCCGCCGACCGTATCGAGAGCGATGTGCGGGCCGCCGCCGCGTCGGTCGACGGCATCCGTTCGGTGGAGATCAGCGTCGGGGTGATGACCCCGGCCGAGCGCGCGGCTCTGACGGAGCGTCTGCGCGGCGCGACACGGGCCATGCCGTTCGGTCCGGACTCGCTCACGCGTGTCATCGCCGTCACGAGCGGCAAGGGCGGCGTCGGCAAGTCGACGGTCACAGCGAACCTCGCCGTCGCGATGGCCCAGCAAGGGCTCGCGGTGGGGCTGATCGACGCCGACGTCCACGGATTCTCCATACCCGCGCTGCTCGGCCTCATCGAGCCCGACGGTCTCCCGCCCCAGCCCACCCGAGTGGGCGAGCTGATGCTTCCGCCGGTCGCCTACGGCGTGAAGGCGATCTCCATCGGGATGTTCCTGCCTCGCGACGCCCCCGCCGCGGGAGCCGTCGCCTGGCGGGGTCCGATGCTCCATCGCACCGTGAAGCAGTTCCTCACCGATGTGTTCTTCGGCGACCTCGACGTTCTCCTGATCGACATGCCGCCCGGCACCGGCGACGTCGCCATCTCGGTGGGGCAGCTTCTTCCTCACGCCGAGGTGGTCG
Source organism: Actinomycetes bacterium (assembly GCA_023431405.1). GTDB lineage: Bacteria > Actinomycetota > Actinomycetes > Actinomycetales > Microbacteriaceae > Microbacterium. Next base: position 4,502 of record JAEYVZ010000074.1, on the reverse strand, counting down.
TCGTGACGACCCCGCAGTCGGCAGCCTCCGACGTCGCCGTCCGCAGCGCACTGGTCGCGCGCCAGACCGGGCAGCGGGTGGCCGGCGTGATCGAGAACATGGCCGGGCTCACGCTCCCCGACGGCACCGTGATCGACCTGTTCGGACGGGGCGGTGGCGAAGCCGTCGCCCGTGAGCTGACCGCGACCAACGGCGACGCGGGTGCTGTTGCGCTGCTCGGGTCGGTCCCCCTCAGCCCGGGGCTTCGTGCCGGCGGCGACGCGGGCGCACCGATCGTCGTCACCGATCCCTCGGACCCCGCCGCACGCGAGCTGCGCGCGATCGCCGCACGCCTCGCATCGCGTCCGCGTGGCCTTGCGGGACGCAGTCTGCCGGTCAGCCCCGCCTGATACTAGGTGGCCTCGGAGTCGAACGGCACCGGGCCGTCTCCCCCGCGATACGTCGTCGCCACCGCCACGGCCGCCGATGTCGCCCCCGCCGGGGCTGAAGGGGACGATCCGGCCGAACGGGCCGCGCCGGCCGCACCCGCCGAGGCGATGGCCGAAGGATCGGCGGGCGGCGCCGCGGGACGCGTCGACAGAGGCGCATCGTCGATGAGCGCCTCGCGGATGATCCGGCGCGGGTCATACTGGCGCGGATCGAGCTTGCGCCAGTCGATCTCCTCGAAATCCTCGCCCATCTCGTCTTTGACGCGCGATCGGGCATCGGTGAGCCAGTCCCGCACCCGGACGGTCAGCTTCGCCAGCATCTCGGCGTAGTGCGGCAGCTTCTCAGGACCGAGCAGAAGAGCCGCCACCACCAGGATGATGACGATCTTCTCCATGTCGATCCCGAAGAACATGGCTCAAGGTTACCCGTGCGCCTGCGTCTGGACGGCGCCCCGGCAACGTAATCTGGCAGAGGAGGTCCACCCCATGCGCGACATTGAGGCGATCCGGCGGTTCGCAGACGAGGCGACCGTTGAGCCCGAGGCCATCGGGCGTGCTCGCGCGCACGCCCTCGAACTCGGCGCCGATCCGGTGAGCGCGCCGGTGGGCGCGCAGTGCGCCGTCATCGCCGCGGCGACCGCGGCCCTCAACATCGTCGAGATCGGGACGGGCGGCGGAGTGTCCGGCCTGTGGCTGCTGCGAGGGTCACCCCGCGCGACGCTGACGACCATCGACATCGAGCGTGAGCACCTGGCGGCGGCCCGCACCGCTTTCGCCGATGCGAAGGTGCCGCCCGCGCGTGCCCGTTTCATCAGCGGCCGCGCGGCTGACGTGCTCCCGCGCATGAACGAGGCCTCGTACGACATCGTCCTGGTGGACGCAGACCCCGAAGGCGTGATCGAGTACGTCGAGCACGGGCTGCGGCTCGTGCGTGCCGGAGGAACGGTGCTGATCCCCCGGGTGCTGGCCGGGGGCGCTGTCGCCGACCCCGTCAAGCGGGATGCCGTCACGAGCGCCTATCGGTCGCTCATCCATGAGACGCAGTCATCACCGGCCGTCCTCGGTGCCCTGTCGATCGTGGGTGAGGGCCTGCTGCAGCTGACCACGACGACCCCGCTCGACCGCTGACCTGGAAACATCGCTTCCTGGGAACGCGGCTTCCTGGGATCACGGCTTCCTGGGGAGACCGCCTTCTGTGCGCCCGCTCACCGGCGAGGCCGCGGGGGGGATCCCGCCGGCGCGGGCGAAGCGCCCGGGCACGAAAGAAGGCCGGTCCGAAGACCGGCCTTCTCGCTGCAGGGAACTCAGGCTGCGCCCACGACCTGCCCCAGAACACTGTGGAGTTCCTTCGCCTCGTCGTCGTTCACCGAGACGACAAGACGGCCGCCGCCCTCGAGGGGCACACGCACGATGATGAGGCGACCCTCCTTCACGGCTTCCATCGGTCCGTCACCGGTTCGCGGCTTCATGGCTGCCATTGCGGCTCCTTTTCGTTGGCTACGAGAACAAGTTTACCGGTCTCAACAGGTCAGACGGCCAGCCGATGTCCTCGCGCGTCGTGCGAGAGCGGTCACGGAATCTGGAAATAGGTGTTGGCGAGGGCATACATGTTGTAGATCCACCACCACTGTCCGGCGACGCACATCACCAGAACGCCGACTCTCCAGAGGCGGGATCGAGGTACGGCCAGGGCGCCCGCCAGCGGCGACAGCGGCACCAGGAGGCGGAACAGACTCGACTGCGGGAAGAAGACCGCGAGGAGGTAGACGAGATAGCTCGCCGACCACAGCCGCACCTCGACACCCAGGCGCCGCACCGGACCGGCGTACAGGAGAACGGCGGCTGCGGCGGCCACGGCCAGTGCCAACGCGGCGTATCCTGCCCACTCGGGCATCCCCCAGAGCCGGAACCAGATCGCGGCAGCCTGCACGAAGCCGTCGAAGGGGACGAAGTCGCCGGTGTCCCCCGTCCAGCCGCGGCGCCAGCTCAGCTCTGTCTGGAGATAGCCGTCGGGCTCGCCGGTGACGACCCCCGTGATGAACTGCCACGAGAAGCCGACCGCCGCCGCGATGAGTCCGAGCACCACGATGTGGACGATCTCCCTGGCGCCGAGCTCCTCCGACCGGCGACGGAACCAGCGCCAGATGCCGTAAAGGGCGAGGAAGAGCGAGAACGCCAGCACACCGGGTCGCGTGAAGCCCATGAGCGGGATGAGCAGGTACAGCCAGCCGTAGCGACGGCGCACCACGCACCAGAGGGCACAGAACAGCCACAGGAGGAAGAGCGACTCGGCGTAGCCCACCTGGAACAGCGCCGCGAGCGGGCCGCTCACGAAGAAGATCACCGCCCACGTCGTGGCCGTCTCGTCGAGACGGTCGCGCAGCAGATGGAACAGGACGAGTGCCGCGAAGTAGCCGGCCACGAGCGAGACGATGAGCGCGCCGGCGCCATACGCCCCGAACGGCAGACCGACGATGGCCGCGAGCGCGGGGTACAGCGGCATGAACGCCCACTGGTTGGTGGTCACGAGACCGTCGTCGCCGCGCGGGAGATCGGTGGGATACCCGTACTGCGCGATGAAGGAATACCACTCGGCATCCCACCCCATGACGAAGGATCCGAGAGTGGGCTCGGCCCCGAAACGCGACTCGGGTGCCGCGACCTGCGTAGCGAGCAGCAACAGCAGCGTGGTCACGACGCGTGCGGCCAGGTACAGCACGCCCACCCGCACAGCGACGTGGGCGGCGCTCCACCGCTGCGGGAGAGATGTCAGGATGCGCTCAGCCACGCGCGCAGGCCCCGCTCGACGGCCTCGATCTGGGCCACCGGCACGCGTTCCTCGTCGTGATGTGCGAGATGGGGGTCGCCGGGCCCGTAGTTGACCGCGGGTACACCGAGCTCGGAGAAGCGCGCAACATCCGTCCACCCGTACTTCGGGCGCGGCTGCGCACCCACGGCTCGAAGGAACTCCTGCGCGAGGGGCGCGTCGAGCCCGGGGCGTGCTCCGGCCGACACATCGACGATCTCCACCTCGAACCCGTCGAACACATCGCGCACATGGGCCTCGGCCTCGGCCACGCTGCGCTTGGGCGCGAACCGGTAGTTCACCTCGACCTCGCACAGGTCGGGGATCACGTTGCCCGCGATGCCGCCGCGGATGCCCACCGCATTGAGCCCCTCGCGGTACACGAGCCCTTCGACCTCGAGGTCGCGGGGCCGGTACTGGGCCAGACGCGACAGGATGGGCGCCGCCTTGTGGATGGCGTTCTCACCGACCCACGATCGTGCGCTGTGCGCCCGGACGCCGTGCGTGCGGACGACCGCGCGCAGGGTGCCGTTGCACCCACCCTCCACCTGACCGTTGGACGGTTCGCCCAGGATGGCGAAGTCGGCGGCGAAGACCTCGGGGCGGGTCCGCGCCAAGCGCGTCAGAGCGTTGCGCTCCGAGTCGACCTCTTCGTGGTCGTACCAGATCCACGTGATGTCGACGCGGGGTTCGACGAGCTCGGCCGCGAGCTTGAGCTGCACCGCCACCCCGGCCTTCATGTCGACCGTTCCGCGACCCCACAAGAACGCCTCGCCGTCGATCTCGATGTCGCGCGTGGGGAGGTTGTCGTTGATCGGCACGGTGTCGATGTGACCGGCGATCGCGACTCGCTGCGCGCGCCCGAGGCGGGTGCGGGCGATGATCGTGTCGCCGTCGCGCTCCACCTGGAGATGCGAGCAGCGGCTGACGGCTTCGTGGATCGCGTCGGCGAGGGTCGTCTCATCGTCCGACACGCTCGGGATGTCGCAGACGGCGCGCGTGAGATCGAGCGAGGAGGCGGTGAGATCGAGCGTCGGCATAGCGACGAGTCTAGTGAGCCGCGAACGCCCGATAGCCTTGAGGGATGACCGATCAGCGTTGGGTATGGGGTGCAGGACTGGCGACCGTGTCGGAGAGCGGAGTCGTGCTCGACACCTGGTTCCCGGCCCCGGCGCCCGGTCGCGCGCCCGAGACACCCGACCTGAGCGTCGTCTCCTCCGCCGCGGGTCCGGACGAGCGACGCGGCGTGACGCTGCAGCCCGTCGTCG